>CALFYQ010000182.1 GCA_937952085.1 uncultured Paracoccaceae bacterium
GGAAAGCCCTCATCGTCGCTCGCCTTCAGGTTTTCGAGATTGACCTAAAAAAGTGAACGCCGCGTTGACTTTTGGGGGGCGGCCTATGGGCGCGGAATTGGGCTGGATTATGGGGAAATGATGGCGGATGCGGCGCCTTTCGTGGCCTCGCTCGGGCTCGGTCTCGCGGTCTTCGCCGCGCTCTGGCCGCTCAGCCTGTGGTTGAAAGACGCCAGCGTGGCGGATGGCTGGTGGGGGCCGGGCTTAATCGCCGCGCTGGCGCTCGCCTGCGGGCTCGGCGCCGCCGAAGGCCCGCGCGCCGCGCTCCTTCTGGCGCTGGTCGGGGTCTGGTCCGCCCGGAACGGCTTCGTGATGATCCGCCGGCGGCTCCGGCACGGCGCGGAAGATGCGCGCTATGCCGATCTCCGCGCGTCATGGGGGGGCGGCCTTCCGCTGGAAGAGCCTCTTCATCGTCTTTCTCCTTCAGGCCTTTCTCCAGTGGATCATCGCGCTGGCCCCCATCGCCGGCGCGCTCGCGCCCGCCGCGCCGCTCGGCGCGCTCGGCCTCGCGGGTGCGGCGCTCGCCCTCGCCGGGCTGGCGCTGGAGACGCGGGCGGATTGGGAGCTGGACCGGTTCAAGCGCGCCGCGCCGCCCGGCGCGCTTCTGACCACGGGGCTCCGCGCGCATGTGCGCCACCCGAACTATCTCGGCGAGATGGGGGTCTGGTGGGGGATCTGGCTGATCGCCGCGGAAGCGGGGGCGTGGTGGAGCGTGATCTCGCCGCTCCTTCTCAGCTTCCTTCTGGTGAAGGTCTCCGGCGCGCCGGCGACGGGGGAGCATCTGGCGCGCTCGAAACCGGGCTACGCCGAATGGGCGGCGACAACGCCGGCCTTCCTGCCGCGATGGCGCTGAAGTCTAGAGCCAGCGGCGGGTCCGGGCGGCCCAGGCGGCGAAGGCTTCGGGGAAGGCCGCCTGCAAGCGCGCCTCTTCCGGGCGGATGAACCGCGCCTCGATGACGAGACCGAAGACGGGAATCGCGAGGAAGGGCAGCGCCGCGCCGAGGACGAGCCCCCAGCCGAGCAGGATCATCGCGTCGGCGAGGTAGATCGGGTTCCGCGAGAACCGATACGGGCCCGAAGTGACGAGGGCGCTCGGCGTCTCGTGCGGGATGATGGTGGTCCGCGCCTTGCGGAACTCCCGCGCCGCCCAGACCGCCAGAAGGATCGCCGCGAGTATCAGCGCCCAGCCGGCCCATCCGGCGGCGAGGCCCGGCCAGGGCGCGAGCCGCGCCCCACATCGCCGCCGCCGCGGCGCCGAGCCAGACCGGCGGGTAATCCGCCGTCCGCCGCATCAGCCTGCTGCGGCGACCGCCGGCTCGGCGGCGGCGGCGAGCCGGAGGAGCGCGCCTTCGGCGAAGGGCGCCGCCATCGCCATCAGCCCGCACATCTTCGCCGCGGTCGGCAGCGTGATCGCGCAGGCGCCGAGGAGGTTGCCGATCCGCGTGTTCCGAAGCGCGAGGAGGTTCTCGGAGGCGAAGAGCGCCTCGTCCGCCAGCATCTCGGAGACCACCGGCGGCAGGATCGGCGACGAAGGGAGGAGCACCGCGTCATAGGCCGAGACGCGGTCCCAGAACGCGGCGCGGAGCGCGCTCCGCTTTCGCATCGCGCGGAGATGCTCGGCGGCGGAGACGGCCCCGCCGGCGCGGAACCGCTCGCGGATCGGGGGATACATCAGGCCGCCCTTCGCCTCGATCGCCTCGCCCCATTCGGCCCAGGCCTCGGCGGTGATGAGCGCGCCGGAGAGGGCGAGAATCGCCGGTACTTCCGGCGCCTCGATCCGCTCCACGTTCGCGCCGGCGGCGGCGAGGGCGGCGACGCCCGCTTCGAAGGCGGCGCGCGGCGCGTCCCGGCACTCGGCGTCGAGCGCCACGGTCTCCAGCACGGCGAGCCGCGCGCCGGCGAGGCTGGCGCCGGAGAGATCGGCCGGCCGCCCGGCCTCCAGCATGGCGAGGAGGAGGTTGGCGTCCTCCACCGTGCGGCAGAGCGGGCCGATCGTGTCATAGCCCTCGGCGAGGAGGACGACGCCCTCCGAGGGTACGCGCCCCCAGGTCGTCTTGAGGCCGACCAGCGAATTCCACGCGGAGGGCAGGCGCACCGAGCCGCCGGTGTCCGAGCCGATCCCCGCCGCCGAGAGGCCGAATCCGACCGAGGTCGCCGCGCCGGAGGAGGAGCCGCCGGGCGCGCGGGCCGGATCGAACCGGTTCGGCGGCGTCGCCGTCACCGGGTTGATCCCGAGGCCGGAGAAGGCGAGCTCGGTCTGGTGGGTCTGGCCGAGCGCCACCGTTCCCGCCGCGCGGCCATTGGCCAGCACCTTCGCGTCCCGCACCGGGATCCGTCCGGCGAGCATCCGCGAGCCGGATTCGGTGGGCTGGCCGGCCCAGTCGAATAGGTCCTTCCAGGAGATCGGCACGCCGTCGAGCGGCGAGCGGCGGAGGCCGGCCTTCGCGCGGGCGGCGGCGGCGGCGGCCTCGGCCCGGGCGCTTTCGGCATGGACGCGGACGAAGATCCGGTCCCGCGCCGGGTGGGCCTCGATGGCGGCGAGATAGGCCTCCGTCGCCTCGCGCGCGTCGAGCGCGCTCGTCTCGATCCGCCGCCCGGTCTCCGCCGCGCTCAGCTCCGTCACGTCCGCCATGGGTCCCCCGTCGATCCGCCGCAGGCCTCTCCGGGGCGCGGCGCGTGGACAATGCCGCGCGGCGCGCGGATATGTAAGCCATGAAGCTCGAACTCGACTGCGACGTGATCGTCGCCGGCGGCGGCCTCGCCGGCGCCGCGGCCGGGCTGGCGATCCGCGCCGCCGGGCTGGAGCCCTTGGTGCTCGACGCCGGGCCGGCGCCGACGCCGGGCGAGCCCTTCGACGGGCGCGCCTATTCCGTCCCGCCGGGGCCGATCGCCTTCTGGCGCGCCGTCGGCGTCTGGGACCTCGTGGCGGGCGAGGCCGAGCCGATGCGCGACATCCTCGTCTCCGACGGCCGGGTCGGCGAGGGCGCGGCCTCGCTCTTCCTGCATTTCGACCACCGCGAGAGCGCCTCCGGCTTCGGCGCCATGGTGGAGGACCGTCACCTCCGCCCCGCCGCCTACGCCGCGCTCGGCCCCGCGCTCCGGCATGGCGCGCGGGTCGCCTCGGTCCGCGCCGAGCCGGGCCGGGCGGTGGCGACGCTCGCCGACGGGTCGAAGCTTTCCGCCCGGCTCGTTGTCGCCGCCGACGGGCGGGAAAGCCCGCTCCGCGCCGCGGCCGGGCTCCGTCGCGTGGCGTGGGACTATCCGCAGAACGGCCTCGTCTCGGCGGTCTCGCATGAGGCGCCGCATCACGGCGTGGCGCATGAGTTCTTCCTGCCGGCCGGGCCCTTCGCGATCCTGCCGCTGAAGGGGAACCGCGCCTCCCTCGTCTGGACCGAGCGGCGGGCGGAGGCGGAGCGCATCCACGCCCTGCCGGACGATCTCTATTTCGCCGAGCTCGAGGCCCGCTTCGGCGCCTTCCTCGGAAAGCTCTCGCTCGAAGGCGGGCGCTGGACCTATCCGCTTTCCTTCTCGCTGGCGCATGACTGGGTCGCGCCGCGGCTCGCGCTCCTCGGGGACGCGGCGCACGCCGTCCATCCGATCGCCGGGCAGGGGCTCAATCTCGGGGTGCGCGACGCGGCGGCGCTGGCCGAGGTGCTGGCCGAGGCGGCGCGGCGGGGCGAGGATATCGGCGATCTCGCCGTGCTTCGCCGTTATGAAAGTTGGCGGCGCTTCGATTCGGCGGGCAGCGCCTTCGCCATGGACGGGCTCAACCGGCTCTTCTCCAACGACCTCGCCCCGCTCCGCGCGCTCCGCGACGCCGGGCTCGGCCTCGTCAACCGGGCGCCGGGGCTGAAGCGCGCCTTCATGCGCCTCGCCTCCGGCATGTCGGGCGAGGCCCCGCGGCTGATGCGGGGCGAGCCGATCTGAGCTTCGGCCGCGAAGGGCGGTGGCGCGGCGCCGCCCCTCTCTGGTAGATTCGCGCGAAACGAGCACCCCCGGAGCCAACGATGCCCCGTTTCGCCTTCCTGCCGGCGGCCCTTCTCGCCGCGTCACTTCTCACGCCGCCGCCGGCCCTCGCCGATGCGGCCGAAGCCGTCGCGCGGTCGATGGCCGCCGCCGACCGGGACGACTGGACCGGCGCCGAGGCCGCCGCGCGCGCCGCTGGCGACCCGGTGGCGATGGACCTCGCCATCTGGCGACGCCTCTCCGACGGGGCGGGCGAGTGGCGGGAGTTCAGCGCCTTCGTCGCCCGCAACCCGGACTGGCCGGGCATCGAGCGGATCCGCGCCAAGGGCGAGGCCGCCATCCCCCGCGGCGCCTCGCTCGGCGAGATCGACGCCTTCCTCGGCCCGGAGGGCCCGCGCACCGGCGCCGGCTTCCTTCGCCGCTCCGAGGCGCTCGTCGCCGCCGGCCGGCGCGCCGAGGCGGACGAGGAGATCGTCCGCGGCTGGCGCGGCTTTTCGCTGACGGCCAGCGAGCAGGCGGATTTCCGCGCCGGCCATTCCGGCGCGATCCGCCCGCATCACGAGACGCGGGCGGATGAGCTTCTCTGGCGCGGCCTCGTGGCCGAGGCGGAGGCGATGAAGCCGCTCGTCTCGCCGGGCTGGGCCGCGCTGATCGACGCGCGCGTCGCGCTCCGGAGCCGCGCCAAGGGCGTCGACGGGCTGATCGCCCGGGTGCCGGCGGCGCTGCAGAACGACCCCGGCCTCGCCTATGAGCGCTTCATCTGGCGCATGAAGCGGGACGATTACGACGGCGCCTACGAGCTGATCGCGGCGCGGTCGGGCTCGGTCGAGTCCCTCGGCCGCCCGGAGATGTGGGGCGAGCGGCGGCTCCTTCTCGCCCGCCGGCTCGAACGGCTCGGCCGGATCCGTGAGGCCTACAACCTCGCCAACCAGAACCACATGCTCGCCGGCGCCGACTTCGCCGAATGCGAATGGCTCGCCGGCTGGATCGCGCTTCGCGAGCTGAAGGACCCGGCCCGGGCCGAGGCGCATTTCCGCCGTTTCATCCCGGCGGTCGAGACGCCGATCAGCCTCGGCCGCGGCTGGTACTGGCTCGGCCGCGCGCTCGAGGCGAAGGGGGACGCTTCGGGCGCCCGCGCCGCCTATCAGGAAGCCGCCGCGCACCAGACCAGCTTCTACGGCCAGCTCGCCGCCGAGGCGATCGGCGCGCCGGTCGATCCGACTCTCGCCAACGGCCGCGACGGCGACCGAAAGCGCCTCGCCGAGCGGAGCCTCGCCAGGGCCGCGGAACTTCTCAACGCCGCCGGGGACCGGGCCCGCGCCCACCGCTTCCTCGTGCAGATCGCCTATCACCACGACGGTTATGACGACCTCGCCGCCGCCGCTCATCTCGCCGTGGCCCTCGGCCGGCCGGACGCCGCCATCCGCATCGGCAAGGTCGCGGCGCGTAAGGGGCAGGTGCTGAAGGGGGATTATTACCCCGTCACCGAACTCGCCTCGCTCGACGGCGGGGTGGAGCCCGCACTCGCCATGGCGATCGGCCGGCAGGAGAGCGAGCTGAACCCCGAGGCGGTCAGCCCCGCCGGCGCCCGCGGCCTGATGCAGGTGATGCCGGCGACGGCGCGGAAGGTGGCGGGCTGGGTCGGCCTTCCCTATTCGCTTGACCGGCTCACCGACGACTGGCGCTACAACGCCACGCTCGGCCAGGCCTATCTGGCGCGCCGCCTCTCCGAATACGGCGGCTCCGTCGCGCTCGCCGCGGCGGCCTACAACGCCGGGGCCGGGCGGGTGGATCAGTGGCTCGCACAATACGGTGATCCGCGGACCGGGCAGGTGGACTGGATCGACTGGATCGAGACCATTCCCTTCTCCGAGACCCGCAACTACGTGCAGCGGGTGCTCGAAGGGCTGCAGGTCTATCGCAGCCGCATCGCGGGCAAGCCGGTCGCCTTCCGCCTGAAGGCCGACGCGCTGGGAAGGAAAAGCTGAGCATGGCCGTCTCCGTCGCCGTCTTCGACGCCTATGGCACCCTCTTCGACGTCGCCGCGGCGGCGCGGAAGGCGGCGTCGGAGCCGGGCGGCGCGCGCCTCGCCGCGCATTGGCCGGCGGTGGCGGCGAGCTGGCGCACGAAGCAGATCGCCTATTCCTGGCACCGCGCGATCACCGGCCGGCACATCGATTTCTGGCGGGTGACGCAGGACGGGCTCGACTGGGCGCTGGAGGCGCACGGCCTTTCCGGAGACGACGCGCTCCGCGCCCGGCTCCTCGCCCTCTACCGGGAACTCGAAGCCTATCCCGAGGCGCCCGCCATGCTCGCGGCGCTGAAGGCGGCCGGGCTCGGAACCGCGATCCTCTCCAACGGCTCGCCCGAGATGCTGGACGCGGCCGTGACGAGCGCCGGGATCGGCGGCGTGCTCGATGCCGTCCTCTCAGTCGAAAGCGTCGGCGTGTTCAAGCCGCACCGCAGCGTCTACGACCTCGTCGGCGCGCATTTCCGGGTCGCGCCGAAGGACGTGCTCTTCGTCTCCTCGAACGGCTGGGATGCGGCGGCGGCGGCCGCCTACGGCTTCCGCACCGCCTGGGTGAACCGCGCCGGCGAGCCGATGGAGAAGCTGCCCGACGCGCCGGAGACGGTGCTGAAGGATCTGACGGGCATTCCGGCCCTCGCGGCCAGGGTCTGAACGCGGTGGCGCGCCGCGCGGTCGAGACGCTGCTCGGGCGCTTCACCGTCGAGGCGGAGAACGGCGCGCTGACCCGGCTTCGCTGGGGCGGCGCCGGCGACGACCAAGACCCGCTCCTCGACGAGACGGCGGCGCAACTCGTCGCCTATGCCGAGGGGCGGCTCCGCGACTTCGACCTGCCGCTCGCGCCCGCCGACGGCCCGATCGCCGCCGCCGTCCGGGCGGAGATGCTGTCGATCCCGCGCGGCGAGACGAAGACCTATGGCGACATCGCCGCCGCCATCGGCGCGCCGGCCCAGGCGGTGGGGCAGGCCTGCGGCGCGAACCCGATCCCGGTCGTCGTCCCCTGCCATCGCGTCGTCGGCGCCTCGGGGCTCGGCGGCTTCTCCTCGCCCGGCGGCGTGGAGACGAAGGTGAAGCTCCTCCGCCACGAAGGGGCCTATTCGCTCTTGCTCTGAAGGAGAGGCCGATGCCGAACCCGATCCGCCCCGGCGCCGTCGCGCTCGTCACCGGCGCCGCCAGCGGCATCGGCCGCGCCTCTGCAAGGATGCTCGCCGCCAAGGGCATGAAGGTCGCCGCCGCCGACCTGCCGGGCCCGAAGCTCGACGCCCTCGCCGCCGAGACCGGCGCGCTGAAGATCGAGACGGACCTCTCGAAACCCGGGGCCGCCGAGGCGATGCTTCAGGCGATGCTCGCCGGCCCCGGCGCCCCCGCGCTCTTGATGAACAACGCCGCCTCCCGCGCCGGCCGCGGCTTCGACGCCCCGCTCGGCGAGTGGCGGGAAGCGTTCGAGGTGAACTTCTGGGCCGTGGTGGAGGCCTGCCGCGCCTTCCTCCCCGCGATGGCGGCGGCGGGCGGCGCCATCGTCAACACCGGCTCGAAACAGGGCATCACCAACCCGCCGGGCCACCCGGTCTACAACGCTGCGAAGGCCGCGCTGAAAAGCTACTCCGAAAGCCTCTCGCTCGATCTCCACCGGAAGGGCGCGAACGTCTCCGTCCACCTCCTGATCCCCGGCTGGACCACGACCGGCGAGGCCGAGCATCGCCCCGGCGCCTGGCTCCCCGAACAGGTGGTGGAGATGATGTTCGCCGGGCTCGAAGCCGGCGACTTCTACATCCTCTGCCCCGACGACGAGACGACCCTTGAGATGGACCGCAAGCGCATCCTCTGGGCCGCCGGCGACGTCGCCGAGAACCGCCCGGCGCTCACGCGCTGGCGGGATGACTGGAAGGAGCGGGCGGCGGCGGCGCTGAAATAGGCGATCTCCAGGGCGCCGGGTGATATCGCGCGCACATGGCGCGGGATCGTTGTTTTATTTCAATGCCCTGGCCGGATATCGCACGCGATAGCCGCCGCGGCGGCTTGTCAATCGGCCTTCGCCCAGCGCGCCGCCGCCGCGTCGTCGACCTCCCGCGCGTCGACCCAGCGGGCGCCTTCCGGCGTCTCCTCCTTCTTCCAGAAGGGGGCCCTGGTCTTGAGATAGTCCATCAGGAACTCGGCCGCCTCGAAGGCGGCGGCGCGGTGGGCGCTGGCGGTGGCGACCATCATGATCCGCGCGCCGGGCGCCAGCCGCCCGACCCGGTGGATGATGGTGAGGCCGGTCAGCGGCCAGCGGCGGCGGGCCTCGACGGCGATCTCCTCGAGCGCGGCCTCGGTCATGCCGGGATAGTGTTCGAGCGTCATCGCCGCCACATCGCCGCCCCGGACGACGCCGGTGAAGGTGACGACGGCGCCGGCCCCGCTCGCCTCGAGCCGGGCGGCCTCCGCGGCGAGGTCGAAATCGGCTTCCTGGACGCGGACCCTCATCCGCCCGTCATTGGCGGGAAGAAGGCGACCTCCGCCGCGCCGGCGAGCGGCGCGTCGAAATCGCGGATCTTCCGGTCCACCGCGACGCGCACCGAGGTCATGTCGGCGAAGGCGTGCTCATGGCGCGAGGAACGGGCGCGGAGCGCGTCCACCAGTTCGGAGACGGTGGCGGCCTCCGGCGCCTCCTCCTCGGCCTCGCCGATCCGCTCCCGGAGCCAGGCGAAATAGAGCACCTTCATGCGCGATCCTCCTCTGCGCGCATATAGGCGATCCCCTTCGCGAAGTAATCCCAGCCGGTGATCGCCGTCAGCGCCGCCGCGATCCAGAGCGCGACGATGCCGAAGATCTCCGTCACCCCGCCGAGCGAGGCCCAGCCGGCGAGGAGAAGCGCGCCGAAGGCGAACATCTGCGACGTCGTCTTCCACTTCGCCAGCGTCGTGACATGGAGGACGGAGGCGCCCTTCAGATACTCGCGGAGGCCGGAAACCAGCGTCTCCCGCAGGAGGATCACCGTCACCGGCAGGGTCACGAGCGCCGCAAGGTCGCTGATGCCGACCAGCACCGCGCCGGTGACGGCGATCATCGCCTTGTCGGCGATCGGGTCCAGCATCCGGCCGAAGGCGCTCACCTGGCCCCAGCGCCGGGCGAGCCAGCCGTCGAAGAAGTCGCTCACCCCGGCGATGGCGAAGATCAGGAAGGCGACGAGATCCGCCACCGGCCGGGCGAGGGCCAGGAAGCAGCATGCGACCATCGGCGCCGCGACGACGCGGCCGATGGTCAGCACATTGGGGATCGTGAGCCGCATGGGCGTCCACATTCTCCACGCCGCCGGCCGGCTCAAGGCGAGGCGGCGTGGGCTTTGGTCGCGGGCAGCGGCTCAGTAGGTGGCGCGGCCGCCGGAAATGTCGAAGACCCCGCCGGTGGTGAAGCTGTTCTCCGCCGAGGCGAGCCAGGAGACGAGGTTGGCGATCTCCTCCACCAGCACGAAGCGGCCCCGCGGGATCTTCGAGAGCATGAAGTCGATGTGCTGCTGCGTCATCTGGTCGAAGATCGCGGTGCGGGCGGCGGCCGGGGTGATGCAGTTGACCGCGATGTCATGCCCGGCGAGCTCCTTGCCGAGCGACTTCGTCAGCGCGATCACGCCGGCCTTGGAGGCGGAATAGGCGGAGGCGTTGGGGTTGCCCTCCTTGCCCGCGATCGAGGCGACGTTGACGATGCGGCCATAACCGGCCGCGACCATCGTCGGCACGATCGCCTTGCAGCAATGGAAGACGCCGTCGAGGTTGATCGCCATCACCCGGCGCCATTCCTCGACCGGGTACTCGGCGAGCGTGGTGTTCATGCCCGCGATGCCGGCGTTGCAGACGAGGATGTCGACGCCGCCCATCTCCGCCACGGTGCGGGCGGCGGCGGACTGCACGTCCTCCCATTTCGTCAGGTCGGGGCCGACGAAGCTCGCGCCGGTCTCGGCGCACATCGCCTCGGCCTTCGAGCGATCCATGTCCCAGATCGTGACGGTGGCGCCGGATTCGAGGAACCGCTCCGCCACGGCGCGGCCGATGCCCTGCGCGCCGCCGGTGACGACGGCTTTCTTCCCCTTGAGATCGTAGGCGTTCATATCGTCCATCCCCCATCGATGACGTGGCTCTGTCCGGTGACGAAGGCGCTCTCGTCGGAAGCGAGATAGACCGCGAGCTTGGCGATCTCCTCCGGTCCGGCGAGGCGCCCCATCGGCTGTCGCGCCACGAATTCGCTGTAGGCCTTCTCGTAGTCCCCGGTGGCGCGAAGCCGTTCCTGCAGCGAAGGCGTGTCCACAGTGCCCGGGCAGATGACGTTGATGCGAATTCCCTTGGTGACGAAATCCTTCGCCGTGGCGCGCGAGAGACCCTCGATCGCGGCCTTGGTGGCGCTGTAGATCGCCCGGTTCGGCGGCCCGACATGGACGCCCGCGGCGGAGCCGATGTTGACGATGGAGCCGCCGCCCCGCTCGATCATGCCGGGAATCGCCGCCTTCATCACACGGAACTGCGAGCGGACGTTGAGATCGAACGCGAAGGACCATTCCTCTTCGGTCGCGTCGAGGATGGTGCCGGCATGGACGAAGCCGGCCGCGTTCAGGATCACGTCCGGTTTCGCGCGCTCCACCGCGGCCTGGATCGCGTCGGCGTCGAGCGCGTTCAGCGCGAAGGTCTCGCCGCCCTTGAAGTCGGCGAGAAGGTCGGTCTTGAGGTCGGTCGCGAAGACCGTCGCGCCCTCGGCGGCGAAGGCTTCGGCGCAGGCGCGGCCGATCCCCTGTCCCGCCGCCGTGACCAGCGCGCGTTTCCCTTGCAGCCGCATCGGCGTCCCTCCGGTTCTGGTTCGGGCCTCCATAGCGGCGCGGCGCGGGGGCGGAAAGGGGCGGGCGTGACCCGTGGTCTGATTTCGCCGCCGCCCCGCCCGGCGGGCGCCCTTGCGGAAACGCCGCGCCGGGTGTGTTGTCGGCGCGGGAGGCCCGCAAGAATGAAAATCAGGGCGATCGAAACGCTGCGGCTCGGGGAGTTTCCGAACCTTCTCTGGGCCACCGTCGAGGACTACGAGGGCGTGCGCGGCGTGGGCGAGAGCTTCTTCGGCGCGGATGCGACGGAGACCTATCTTCACGAGGTCGCCGCCCCGCTCCTGATCGGGCGGGACCCGCGGGACATCGAGGCGATCCGTCGCCGCCTCGCGCCCTATGTCGGCTACAACGGCGCCGGGGCGGAGGTGCGCGGCGCCTCGGCCATCGACATGGCGCTCTGGGACCTTCGCGGAAAACGGCTCGGCGAGCCGGTCTGGCGGCTTCTCGGCGGCCGCTGCCGGGAGCGGATCCGCACCTACAACACCTGCGCGGGCTATCGCTATGTCCGCGGCTCGGTCGGCCAGAGCACGACGAACTGGGGGCTCGGCGCCGCCGACGGGCCCTATGAGGATCTCGAAGGGTTCCTCTCCGACGCCGGCAAGATCGCCGAGAGCCTCCTTTCGGAGGGGATCACCGGCATGAAGATCTGGCCCTTCGACTTCGCCGCCGAGGCGAGCCACGGGGCCGCGATCACGCCCGCCGAACTCGCCGCCGCCGTCGAGCCCTTCGCCAAGATCCGGAAGGCCGTCGGCCCCGAGATGCAGATCATGGCGGAGATGCATCTCCTCTGGCAGCCGCACGCCATCGCCGAGATCGCCCGCGCGCTCGAGCCCTACGACATCTACTGGATCGAGGACCCGATGCCGGCGACGGCGCCGGCCTCCTGGGCCGATCTCCGCCGCAAGGTCCGCCCGAAGATCGCCGGCTCGGAGACGATGGCGACGCGCGCCGCCTTCCGCTCCTTCATGGAGGCGGGCGCGCTCGACGTGGTGATCTTCGATCTCGGCTGGTGCGGCGGGCTGACCGAGGCGAAGGCGATCGCCTCGATGGCCGAGGCCTTCCACCTCCCCATCGCGCCGCATGATTGCACCGGGCCGCTGGCCTGGGCGGCCTGCGTGAACCTCGCCCTCAACGCCCCGAACGCCCTCGTGCAGGAAAGCGTGCGGGCCTTCCATTCCGGCTGGTACCGCGAGATCGCGACCAACCTGCCGGTGGTGGAGGAGGGGCACATCCATCTTCCCGAAGGCGTCGGAATGGTGACGGAGCTGAAGCCGGACGTCTTCACCCGCCCCGACGCCGCCCTCCGACGCAGCGAGTGAGCCAGAGATGCCCGATCCAAACGCGACCTTCGTCCGCCTCGACGCCGCAGACAACGTCGTCACCGCGATCCGCCCGCTCGAGGTCGGCGCGGCGGTCGAGGGCGCGAAGACCCTCGCCCTCATCCCCCGTGGCCACAAGGTCGCTACGGCGTCGATCCCGAAGGGCGGCGTCATCCGCAAGTATTCCCAGGTGATCGGCTACGCGGCGGAGGACATTCCGGCCGGCGCCCATGTCCACACCCACAATGTCGAGTTCCGCGCCACCGACGTCGAATACGAGTTCTCGACCGACCTTCGCCCCGCGCCGAACGCGACGAAATCCGACACGTTCATGGGCTACCGGCGGAAGAACGGGAAGGTCGGCACGCGGAACTTCATCTCGATCATCACTTCGGTGAACTGTTCGGCCACCGCCGCGCGGAAGATCGCCTCCGCCTTCGGCGATGAGGAGATGGCGGCCTTCCCGAATGTCGACGGCGTCGCCGCCTTCGTCCATGGCACGGGTTGCGGCATGGCCGGCTCCGGCGAGGGGTTCGAGGCGCTCCAGCGCGTCATGTGGGGCTATGCCCGCCACCCGAACTGCGCCGGCGTGCTGATGGTCGGCCTCGGCTGCGAGATGAACCAGATCGACTGGCTGCTCGAAGCCTATGGCATCGAGAAGAGCCCGCTCTTCCAGACCATGAACATCCAGGACGTGGCGGGCCTCCGCCGCACCGTGGATCTCGGCGTTGAGAAGGTCCGCGCCATGCTGCCGATGGCGAACGAGGCGCGGCGGGAGCCCTGCCCGGCCTCCGACCTCATGGTCGCGCTCCAGTGCGGCGGCTCGGACGCCTGGTCCGGCGTCACCGCCAACCCGGCGCTCGGCTACGCATGCGACCTTCTCGTCGCGCAGGGCGGCACCGGGGTGCTGGCCGAGACGCCGGAGATCTACGGCGCCGAGCACCTCCTCACCCGCCGCGCGGTGGACCGGAAGGTGGGCGACAAGCTCGTCGGCCTGATCCGCTGGTGGGAGGACTACACCGCCCGCAACAAGGGCTCGATGGACAACAACCCCTCGCCCGGCAACAAGAAGGGCGGCCTCACGACCATCCTCGAAAAGTCCCTCGGCGCGGCGGCGAAGGGCGGCACGACGCCGCTGACCGGCGTATACAAATACGCCGAGCCGGTGACGGCGAAGGGCTTCACCTTCATGGACAGCCCGGGCTACGATCCCGCTTCGGTGACGGGGCAGATCGCCTCGGGCTCCAACCTCGTCTGCTTCACCACGGGCCGCGGCTCCGCCTTCGGCGCGAAGCCCTCCCCCTCGATCAAGATCGCCACGAATTCCGAGATGTACGGGCGCATGACCGAGGACATGGACGTGAACGCCGGCCGCATCCTCGAAGGCGCGACGGTGGAGGAGGTCGGGCGGGAGATCTACGAGATGTTCCTCCGCGTCGCCTCCGGCGAAAAGACGAAGTCCGAGGCGCAGGGGCTCGGCGATTATGAGTTCGTGCCCTGGCAGATCGGCGCGGTGATGTGATGCGGCCCCTCGCCCTCGCTGGCGCCGCGAGGCGCGCCTCCACGCCCGAAAGGGCGCTCCGCAGAGCCGAGGGCGCGCATGGCGCGGAGCGGGCCGAGTCCGGCGCCGCGTGAGCCACGACGTCCAGCCGAAGCGCAGCCGCCGGACCCGGCGCGGGGACGCATCCGTAGCGGCGCGCCGGGCCGCCGCGCGCCCGCGGGCCGGAAGGACGGGGCTCGAACCCGGCATCGGGGCGAAGCGCGTCGCCAGTGCCGTGGTGCGGCTCCGCCCGGCCCAGCGGCGGATCAAGCGCGGAACACCTCCGCCACCTCATACATCACCGGCTCGAAGCTCCGACAAAGCTCCGCGAGGCGGCGGTTGCGGCGGCGCATCTCGGCGCTTCGCAACATGGCCTGAAAATCCTCGCGCCGCGCCCATTGGGAATAGTTGGCGACGCGGGTCCGCGCGTCATTCACGTGGAGCGCCCCGGCGATGAAGCCGGGCTGCTGGCTGATATGCTCCGCCACGGTGGCGCGCAGTTCGTCCAGCAGGTCGTCGCAGAGGCCCGGATTGGTCTCGAACGTTGTGATGACGGTCTGCACCGTCTTGTCGGCGGTGATGTCGAACATGTGAGTCTATCTCCCCGGCCGCGTCGTTGCGCAGCCGGAAAGATAGCGCGTCAGGGCCGTGCGGCGAAGCTGGCGTCAGGCCGCCGACGCGCGCCGCCCGATCCGGCCCGCAAAGACGAAGATCGCGAGCGCGGCGGCGACGGCCAGCCCGAGCAGGCCCACGCCCTGGGCGTTGTCGTGATTCGCGGCGAAATCGACCAGCCCGGCGAGGCCGCCGCCGATGCAGCCGGTGATGGCGACGCAGGCGAGCTGGGCCGAAAGCTCGCCCATGTCGCTCTCGTCGCCCCGGTCGGGGAAGTAGAGGCGCATGGCGAGGAACATGGCCGCCGCGACGGCCAGGAGGATCACGCCGACGATGGCGCTCATGATGGAGGAACTCCGAAGCGCCCTCCGGCCGCGCCGAAGCCCGATCGCTGCGGCGACCCGGGGGCTTCCGCCAGAGATGCGCCTTCCGCCCCGGGGCCGTGAAGCCCCCGGCCGAGTCAAATTATCTGAATCGACGAGCCCTCAGAAGTCGAAGAGCTCCGCCGGGCTCTCCACCAGGATCTTCCGCAGCGCCGAAGCCGGCGCCCAGCCGAGCACGGTGTCGACGAGCGCCGCGTCGTCCGGGTATTCGGCGGGCGTCTTGGCCGAATTGTGCGGCCAGTTGGTGCCCCAGATCACCCGCTCCGGGCTCTCTTCGGCGATCCGTCGTGCCAGCGGGGCGATGTCGCCGTAATCCGGCCCGCCAACCTTCGAGGATTCGTAGCAGGCGCAGAACTTGAACCAGCAATTCCCGCGGTCGATCAGCCGGCGGAGCGCGTCGACATGCGCCTCGGTCGGCGGCGCGCTCAGGAACTTGGCGTGATGGTCGATCACATAGCGGCCGGGGATCGCCTCGAGCGCCGGCAGATGGTCGAGGAGCCGGCTTCCGTCGAATTGGACGATGGTGGTCCAGCCGAAGGGGGCGACCCGCTCGGCGACGGCGGGAAGCGCCGAGAGGCCCACCGCGCCGCCCGACAGGTCCATGATCCGCGCGCCGCGCACGCCGGCGTCATGGAGCCGCTGAAGTTCCGCCTCGCTCTCGTCGGGCGCCACCGCCGCCACCGCCCGCGCGATGGGGCCGAGCGCGGCGACCGCGGCGAGGAGGTTCGCGTTGTCCATCTGCTGCGCGTTGCCCTGGACGACGACGACCCGGTCGATCCCGAGCCAGTCCATCAGCCGCCGGTATTCCTCCGGGCCGACCCGGCCTTCCGGGTTCGCCGGCCCGCCCGGCAGCGACGGGAAGCCGGGAACATAGGCGTGCATGTGCGTGTCCGTCGCGCCTTCCGGCAGGGCGATGGCCGGCTTCTGGCCGGAAAGCGGGCGCTCCATTTCAGCCTCCGTTCCTGAAGCGCTCGACCAGCGGCGCGAGCATCTCCACCTCCTCTGCCGTCAGGTCGGTCAGCGGCGGGCGGACCGGGCCGCACTCATGGCCGATCAGCCGGACGCCGGCCTTGATGATGGAGACGGCGTAGCCGGGCTTGCGGTCCCGGATCGTGGCGAAGGCGAAGAAGAAATCTTCGAGGATCGCCGCCGTCGTCGCCCTGTCGCCGGCCCGGAGCGCGGTGAAGAACCGCTGCGCGAGGGCGGGAACGAAGTTGAAGACGGCGGAGGAATAGGTCGTGACGCCGGCGCCGTAATAGGCTTCTGCAAAAAGCTCGTGCGTCGGCATCCCGCCGATATGGACCAGCCGGTCGCCGAGCGTCGCGGTGATCTTCCGCACCACGTCGATCTTGCCGGAGCCGTCCTTGAAGCCGATCAGGTTGGGGCATTCGTCGGCGAGCCCGGCGATGGCCTCGGCCGATAGGATGCAGTTGTCCCGGTTGTAGACGATGACGCCGAGCCCGGTCGCCTTGCAGACGCCGCGGACATGGGCGACCAGCCCCGCCTCCGGCCCCTGCACGAGATAGGGCGGCAGGAGAAGGAGGCCGTCCGCCCCCGCCGCCTCGGCCGCCCGGGCGATCTCCTTCGCCGCGCCCGCGCCGCCGCCGCAACCGACGACGATGGGCGTCTCCCCCGCCGCCTCCTTCGCGGCGCGCGCCACGGCCCCGATCTCGGCTGCGGTGAGAGAGAACATCTCCCCCGTCCCGCCCGCGGCGAAGAGGCCGGCGGCGCCGAATCCGGCCAGCCAGGCGACATGCGCCTGATAGCTCTCCGGCGCGAAGCGGTCCTCGTCGTCGAAATGGGTGACGGGGAAGGAGAGAAGGCCGGAGCCGAGCCGGGCCTTCAGGTCTTCCGGGGTCATGGCTTGGCGCCTCCGGTTGTTGCGGTGCGGCAAGTCATATGATGACCTGTCGACACGGTCAACCGCCCGCCCCGGGGAGGACCAGCTCGCGCGCCAGGGCCCGGTAGCGCTCCAGCGAGCCGAGCAGATGGGCGCGCATCGCCTCGCGGGCCGCGGCCGGGTTGTGCTGGCCGATCGCCTCCGCCACGTCGCGGTGTTCGGCGAGCAGTTCGGCCTCCCGGTCGGGCATCGCGCGGCCGATCGCTTCGCGGAGCCGCTCACGCGGGATCGTGCGCCGGCCGAGCTGCGAGAGGAAACCTTCGAAGCGCCGGTTGTTGGTGGCGCGAGCGATGGCGACGTGGAAGGCGAAGTCCGCTTCGGCCGTCTCGGCGCCTTCGTGGACGAGATCAGCCAAGCGTCTGAAATGGGCGAGGATTTCTGCCTCCTGACCGGGCGATGCGCGCTGCGCGGCGAGGCCGGCGGCCTCGATCTCGACGGCCGAGCGCAGCTCGAGCTCCTCGATCACCTCGGAGATGCTGGTGGCCGCGACGGGCGGCAGGCGTAGCAGATCGCCGCCGGTGGAGGGCGCCTGCACG
This sequence comes from uncultured Paracoccaceae bacterium, assembly GCA_937952085.1. Classification (GTDB taxonomy): domain Bacteria; phylum Pseudomonadota; class Alphaproteobacteria; order Rhodobacterales; family Rhodobacteraceae; genus Pikeienuella. Next base: position 17,159 of record CALFYQ010000182.1, read on the forward strand.
AAGACGCCGACGCCGTGCCGCGAGTCGAGAAGCCCGTCGGCCCGGAGGTTCGCCACGGCCTCGCGGATCACTGTCCGGCTCACCCCGAATTCGGCGGCGAGGGCCGGCTCGGTCGGCAGCCGGTCGCCCGGCCGCAGCGCGCCGGAGCCGATCCGCTGACGGAGCCCGGCGATCACCGTCTCCGTCAGGTTCCGGCGCGGCACCCCGCTTTCCCGTCCCTCCTTCGTCATCCCGCCCTCGCAGTGCGACCGTCGTCGCTTGACAAGACATCATATGACGCCCTAGCGTACCTGCACAAGATAGGAACGCCCGCGCCGCGCGCGGCCGGGCGGCGAAGGGAGGAGGACTTTTCATGCGGTATTCGCATATCGCCGCCGCGTGCGCGCTGTCGGGCGCGCTGCTTTCGGGGCAGGCCGGCGCCGAGGAATGGCGCGGCTGGAACATCCATGTGCCGGACTATCCGAACTCGGTGGCGCTCGACGCCTTCGCGGCCGAGGTGAAGGAGAAGACCGGCGGCCGCATCGAGCCGACGCCGTTCCATTCCGGCGTCCTCGGCAACCAGCCGGACGCGATCGAGCAGGTCCGCCTCGGCGGCCTCGCCTTCGGCAACTTCAACCTCGGCCCGATGGGCCCGATCGTGCCGGAAGTGGACGTCGTCAACCTGCCGTTCATCTTCAAGGACATCGACCACATGTACCGGGTCATGAACGGCCCGATCGGCGACGAGATCTCCGCCGCGATGGCGCGTGAGGGGCTCGTCGCGCTCGGCTGGTTCGATTCCGGCTCGCGCTCCTTCTACAACAGCAAGAAGCCGATCGAGGTGCCGGCGGACCTCACCGGCATGAAGATCCGCGTGATGAACAACGACCTTTTCGTCGGCATGATCGAGGCGCTCGGCGGCAACGCCACGCCGATGGCCTTCGCCGAGGTGTTCCAGTCGCTCAAGACCGGCGTGGTCGACGGCGCGGAGAACAACTGGGCCTCCTATCAGTCGACCAACCATTTCGAGGTCGCCGGCTACTACTCCTCGTCCGACCACCTGATCATCCCGGAATGCATCTGCGTGAACACCGGGATCTGGGAAGGCCTGTCGGACGCGGACAAGGAGATCGTGAAGGCGGCCGCCCGCAACGCCTCGGCGATGCAGCGCGAACTGATGGCCGCGCGGGTGAAGAAGGCCGAAGAGGACGTGATCGCCGCCGGCGTGAAGTACAACCGCATCGAGAACAAGAAGCCGTTCCAGGAAGCGATGGGACCGGTCTACGAAAAGGCCAAGCAGCTGAACCCGGCGCTCGGCCCGCTGATCGACAAGATCCAGGCGTTCCCCTGAGCGCAGGCGACAAACGCTCGGAAGGCCTGAGGGCCGGCCCCGCGGGGCCGGCCCTTCGATGAAAGGGGGGATCGCGATGGATGGCGGCGGCGAAATCGGGGCGGCTCCGCCTCGCAGTTTGCTGGACCGGGCGCTCGACAGGGTCTCCACCGTCGTGATGTGGGCCGCCGGCGCCGGGCTCGTGACGATCACCGTCGTCACCGGCTGGCTGGTCTGGGGCCGCTACGTCATGAACGCGACGCCGACCTGGACCGAGCAGGTCTCGCTCCTCCTCGTCGTCGCCATCGCCTTTCTCGGCGCCGCGATCGGCGTCTGGCAGGAGACCCATCTCGCGGTCGACATGTTCCGCGAGGCGCTGCCGCCGAAGGCGAAACTCGTCGTCCTCATCTTCAACGAGCTTGTTCTCGGAACCTTCGGCGTGCTGATGGCCTGGTTCGGCTGGAAGCTCGTCCTCTTCAAATGGCGCAGCAAGATCCCGCTCCTCGATCTGCCGGAGGGGCTGCGCAGCCTGCCGCTGGCGATCTGCGGCGCCCTTCTCGCGATCTTCTGCGTCGCGCGCATCATCCGCCACATCCGTGCGGCGAAAGGCTGATCCATGGGCCTGACGATCCTGCTCGGCCTTTTCGGCCTTCTCGTGCTGACCGGCGCGCCCGTCGCCTTCGCGCTCGGCATCGCGGCGATCTCCACCTTCGCCTATGAGGGCCTGCCTCTGATGGTGGGTTTCCAGCGCATCGTCTCCGGCGTTTCCGTCTTCACGCTGCTGGCGATCCCCTTCTTCATCTTCGCGGGCGAGTTGATGATGGTCGGCGGCATCGCGGCCCGGCTGGTGCAACTCGCCGTGGCGGCGGTCGGGTCGATCCGCGGCGGGCTCGGGCAGGTGAACGTCTTCGCCTCGATGCTCTTCGGCGGCATCTCCGGCTCGGCGGTGGCGGACGTCTCGGCGCTGGGCTCGATCCTCATCCCGGCGATGAAGGACAAGGGCTATGACGGGGACTACGCCGTCAACGTCACCGTCACCTCGTCGATCGCGGGCATCCTGATCCCGCCCTCGCACAACATGATCCTCTACGCCGTGGCGGCGGGCGGCGGGCTTTCGGTGACGAAGCTTTTCATCGCCGGAATCGCGCCGGGCGTGCTGATGTGCCTCTGCCTCGCGGTCGCGGCCTATGTCGTCGCGGTGCGGCGCGGCTATCCGGCGGAACGGTTCCCGGGCTGGTCCGCCCTCTTCTGGGCGGCGGTCAGCGCCTTTCCGGGCTTCCTGACGGCGGCGATCATCGTCGGCGGCGTGCTTTCGGGCGTCTTCACCGTCACGGAATCCGGCGCGATGGGCGTGATCTGGGCGCTGGTGGTGACGATCCTCGTCTACCGGTCGCTCTCCTGGTCGGGCTTCGTGACGGCGGTGCTCCGCGCCGTCCGCACCACGGCGATGGTGATGGTGCTGGTCGGCTGCGCCTCGGCCTTCGGCTATCTCCTCGCCTTCTACCGGGTGCCGGATTCGCTGGCGAAGGGGCTGCTAGCGGTGTCGGAGAACCCGATCGTCATCCTCCTCCTCCTCAACATCATGCTGCTGATCCTCGGCATGATCATGGACATGGCGGCGCTGATCCTGATCTGCACGCCGATCTTCCTGCCGGTCGTCGTCGGCCTCGGCATGGACCCGATCCAGTTCGGCATGCTGCTGATGATGAATCTCGGCCTCGGCCTCTGCACGCCGCCGGTCGGCGCCTGCCTCTTCGTCGGCTGCGCCATCGGCGGCGAGAAGATCGAGCATGTGGTGAAGACGATCTGGCCGTTCTACCTTGCGATCTTCGCCGCGCTCATGCTCACGACCTATTTGCCGGAGGTGTCGATGACCCTGCCCAACCTTCTGGAGCCGAAATGACGGCCCGGCTGAACCGCCTGCTCGTCACCGGCGCGGCCGGGATGCTCGGCAAGGTCTGCCGGGAGAAGCTGGCCGGCCTCGCGACGACGCTCCGCCTTTCGGATTTCGCCGATCTCGGTGCGGCCGGCCCGAACGAGGAGGTCGCGCAGTGCGACCTTCGGGGTTTCGAGGCGGTGCGGGCGGCGGTGAAGGGCTGCGACGGCATCGTCCATCTCGGCGGCATGTCGGTCGAGAACACCTGGGCGACGATCCTCGGCGCCAATATCGAGGGGACCTACCACGTCTACGAGGCGGCGCGCCGGGAAGGGTGCAAGCGCATCCTCTTCGCTTCGTCGAACCACGCCATCGGCTTCCACAAGCGGGAGGAGCGGCTGGACGCCTCGGCGCGGCTCCGCCCGGATTCGCTCTACGGCGTCTCCAAGTGCTTCGGCGAGGCGCTCGCCAGCTACTACTACGACAAGTTCGGCATCGAGACGGCGATCATCCGCATCGGCTCCTGCTTCCCCGAGCCGCGGGATCACCGGATGCTCGCCACCTGGCTCTCGGCCGACGATTTCATCCGGCTGGTGGAGGCGGTGTTCCGCGCGCCCAGGCTCGGCTGCCCGATCGTCTATGGCGCCTCCGACAACGCCGAGAAGTGGTGGGACAATTCCGCCGCCGCCTTCATCGGCTGGCGGCCGCTCGACAGTTCCGAGCCCTATCGCGCCGGGATCGACGCGCGGATGACGCCGCCGGCCCCGGAGGACCCGCTCAACGTCTTCCAGGGCGGCGGCTTCGCCACCGCGCCGCATTTCGAGGATTAGGGTCGGGCCGGGGGCGGAGGTTCGGTCTAATCCCGCCCGTTTCGCACCCTCGATAGTCTGGCCTCGGTCGAACGATGCGCGGAGGGTCGCGCTCGCCCCTGGGTGGGCGCCTGGCACGGTTCTCATAGGCGCTTTATGGCGTCGCCCCGATCTACAGACGATCCGCTCCTGACGGCCGGGGGCGCCCGCCCGCGGGGAGGGGCGGGCGCGGCCCGTGCTGGTCGCACGGGCC
>CALFYQ010000183.1 GCA_937952085.1 uncultured Paracoccaceae bacterium
GCGTCGATCGGGGCGGCGGCTGGCCCGATCGCGGGGGCGAGGAGCGAAACGTCATTCCCCAACGCCTCGCCGAAGCCGGCGGGCTCCAGGAAACCCCGCTGCATGTCGATGGCGACGAGCGCGGCGCGGGCCGGGTCGTAGTCGATGGTCGCCGGCTCGGCGGCGAGCGTGATCTTCACTTGCGGGCCTCCTCGGTTTCGCGCAACCGTCCCGCCGCGAGGCGGGAGCGGGCGCGATGGCGGAATTCGACAGGTCTGCGGTTGCGGCGGAGATCCGTACGGCCTTCGACGGCTACGAGGCCGCGCTGATGGCGAACGACGTCGAGGCGCTGGTCGGCTTCTTCTGGGCCGACGAGCGGGCGATCCGCCTCACCGCCGAGGGCGGCGCCTACGGCATCTCGGCCATCGCCGCCTTCCGCAAGGGGCGGGACGCGAGCGACGTGGCGCGGGAGCTTCTCCGCGTCGACATCGAGGCGTTCGGCCCGGAGATCGGCGTGGCGACCGCGGAATACCGGCGGCTCGGTTCCGGCCGGCGCGGCGCCCAGTCCCAGGTCTGGAAGCAGTTTCCCGAAGGCTGGCGCATCGTCTCGGCCCATGTGAGCCTCGCGCCCTAGGCGGCCTCGGGCGCGAACGGCGCCAACCGGCGCGCCGCGCCCCCTGCCCCTCATCGCCCTTCCCGCGCGCCCAGGCATTCCGGCTCCACCCCGAATTGCTGCACCTGCGAGACTGCGCTTTCCCAGTGCTGACTTCCAATGCTATGAATTCATCGATCCGCTGCAGCAGATGCAGCAGTCGGCGAGGCGGCCATGCGGCATCTCCAGACCCTGAAGCTGATCCAGGACGTCGCCCGCATCGGCTCGATCCGGAAAGCGGCGGAAGACCTCGCGATCACCTCCTCGGCGCTCAACCGGCGCATCCAGCGCTTCGAGGAGGAATTCGGCGCGCAGATCTTCGAGCGGCTGCCGCGGGGCATGCGTCTAAACCCGGCCGGCGAGCTCCTGATGCAGCACATCCGCGCGCAGATCGGCGATCTCGAACGGGTCAAGAGCCAGGTGGCGGACCTTTCTGGGGAGCGGCGCGGGCACGTTTCCATCGCCTGTTCGCAGGCGCTGACGCCGATCTTCCTGCCGGAACAGATCGCCGCCTATCGAAGGAGCCATCCCGGCGTCAGCTTTTCGGTGCGGGTGCGGGACCGGGCGGCGGCGGAACGGGAGCTCGGGGCCTTCGCCTCGGACCTCGCGCTCGTCTTCGAGCCGGTCTACCTCGTCGATTTCGAGGTCATCAAGGCGATCCGCCAGCCGGTCTGCGCGGTGATGGCGGCGGACCATCCGCTCGCCGGCAAGAAGGGCCTGCGGCTTCGGGACTGTCTCGACGGGCCCTATGTCGCCCCCTCGCCCGAATACGGCGTGCGGCACCTTCTCGAACAGGCGCTCCGCGGCAAGTCGCGGCGGCTGAAGCCGGTGGTGGAGGCGGACAGTTTCGAGCTGATGCGCCGCTACGTGCTGACCGAGGGCGCGATCAGCTTCGAGATCCCGATCGGGCTCCGGCCCGGCGGCGACCCGCGCCTCGTCGTGCGCGAGCTGCCGGAGGCCGATCTCCGCCCCGGCCTCCTCTTCCTCGGCCAGATGCGGGGCCGCGCCCTGCCCGTCGCCTCCGCCAAGTTCGCGATGCAGATCGCGGCGGCGCTCGAAGCCATCGAGACGCAGCAGATCCAGTGAGGGGCGTGCGAAGACGCGCCGGCCGGAGGGAGGCCCGAACATGAACGAGGACGCGAAGACCTCGCCCGAGAACGACGCGATCTACCGCTACATCCGGAGCGAGATCCAGTTCGAGCTGTCGCTCATCAACGCGCGGGTGAACTGGCTCGTCGCCAGCCAGGCCTTCCTCTTCACGCCGCTGATCGTCGGCGCGCGGGGCGCGTCGCTGGCCGACGCCCTCCTCTTCCCGCTGATCCCGCTCCTCGGCATCGCGCTCTGCGCGCTGGTGACCGTGGCGATCCTCGCCGCGGTCTGGCGGAGCCGGCAATGGCGCGCGAAGGCCCGCTCGGGCGACTATGACGGCCGGGCCGCGCATCGCGCCTTCTCCATCGTCGCACCCCGCACCGAGGCGATCCCGGCGATGGGGCTGATCGGCAGCCTCGGCGTGCCGCTGACCCTTTCCGCCACCTGGCTCTACCTGCTGATCTGGCCGCCGGCGATCGGTTGAGCGGCCTATCAAGCTTGATATCCCACTTATCCATCTGATTCTAAAAGAGATATACAAGTCGCCAACCGCGTTCCGGGCGGGCGCGGCTCCCACGGGAAAGGCCGAGGCGCCCGCGCGCGGCGGACAAGCTGGCCGCCGCCGGTCAGGACTTCACGTCGTCCCGCCCGAGCACACTCATCAGCGTCGCCTGCATCGTCGCGATCAGCCGCTCGCCCTCCGCGGCGACGCCATAGGCGCGGGCCTCGGTGAAGGTGAGGGTGCGGCCCGGCTTCACCACCTCCGCCACGAAGCGGAACCGCGCGCCGCGCGCGGGGGCGAGGAAGTTGGTCTTCAGCTCCACCGTCAGCACCCCGGCCTCGAGCGGCATGAGCGAGAGCGCGGCGAAGCCGCAGGCGGTGTCGAGCCCGGCCGTCACCACGCCGCCATGGAGAAAGCCGTGCTGCTGGGTGAGGCGCGGGTCGGCCGCCATCACGAGCGCGACGCGGCCGGGCGCGGCCGCCTCGATCTCCATGCCGAAGGTCGCCATCGCCTGCTGGCGCGCGAAACTGTCCCGAACCCGCGGCTCCCAGCCTTCTGGCGCCCGGAACCCCGTCACAGCGCCGCGTCGAGCGCGGCTTCGAGCCGGGCGACCGCGCCATCGACGTCCTTCAGCTTGTCGAGGCCGAAAAGGCCGATCCGGAAGGCGGAATAATCCGGCCCCTCGTCGACCATCAGCGGCACGCCGGCCGCGACCTGGACGCCCTGCTTCAGGAACTTCGCGCCGGTCTTCACCTCGGGGTCCGAGGTGTAGGCGACGACGACGCCGGGCGCGCCGAAGCCTTCCGCGGCGACCGACTTGAGGCCCCGCGCGGCGAAGGCGGCCCGGGCGCGGGCGCCGAGCTCGATCTGCGCCGCCTTCAGCGCGTCGAAGCCGATCTCCGCCATCTCGGCCATCGCCGCGTGGAGGCCGCGGAGCGCGTCGGTCGGCATCGTCGCATGATAGGCGTGGCCGCCCCCCTCATAGGCGGCCATGATCTTCGTCCAGGTCTTCAGGTCGGCGGCGAAGGAGGATGAGGTGCGCCCCTCCATCGCCTCCCGCGCCCGCGCCGACATCATCACCATCCCGGCCGAGGGCGAGGCGGACCAGCCCTTCTGCGGCGCAGAGATCAGCACGTCGACGCCGAGCGCCTTCATGTCGACCCAGACGCAGCCCGAGGCGATGCAGTCGAGCACGAAAAGCCCGCCGGCTTCGTGCGCGGCGGCGGCGAGCTCGGCGATGTAGGGATCGGGCAGGATCATCCCCGACGCCGTCTCGACATGCGGCGCGAAGACGACGGCGGGCCGGAGCGCGCGGATGCGTTCGGCGACCTCCTCCACCCGCGGCGGCGCAAAGGGCGCGTCCGGCGCGTTGCCGGCGCGGCGGGCCTTCAGCGCCTCATGGCTCTCGGCGATGCCGCCCTGTTCGAGGATCTGCGTCCAGCGGTAGGAAAACCAGCCGTTCCGCACCACGAGCGCCCGCTCCCCGCCCGCAAACATGCGCGCCACCGCCTCCATCGCGAAGGTTCCGCCGCCGGGCACGAGCGCGACATGATCGGCCGCGTAGACCGACTTCAGCGTCGCCGAGATGTCCCGCATCACCTCCTGGAAGGCGCGGCTCATGTGGTTGAGCGCGCGGTCGGTGAAGACGACGGAATATTCGAGCAGGCCGTCGGGGTCGACGTCCGGGCGGAGGGCTTTCATCGCGCGTCTCCCTAGCTGCGAAGGGGCGCTGCAAGCTATGGCGGCGCGGCCGGCGCGGCGAGGGGAAACTTCTGACGCCGATCGGCGAAACGCGCCGGCCCCGCAACGCGCGCTTCACTTCAAGAAAATGCAACATCTCATTAAAATAATTGACAATAGCTTCGGATTTCCGCTACGGAAGGCGAAACGCGCCGGAGTTCGCCGCCATGTTTTGGAGCAGGATCGCATCGGCCGCCGCCTGCTGCGCCGCGCTCGCCGCCTGCGACCCGGCTCAGGACGGCGTCTATCGGAACGAGGGGCCGGGGGTCGAACTCCACTACGCCGCCGCCGGCCAGGCGACCGCCAATCTCCGCGCCTATGTGGGCGAGCTCTGCCGGCAGGCGGTGCTGACCGACCCGAACGGCGACGCCTGCGCGGACCAGTCGCGGATCGACTGGAAGCTGATCGCCTATACCGGCTTCAACGACATCGACGCACGCTGCGACGCCTATCTCAACTGGCTGGACGAGAAGCGCGCGGAGCGGCTTTTCGTCGACAAGTCCACCGTCGCGATCGGGGCGCTGATGGGCGGCGTGCTCGGCCTCGCCGCCTCGGGGAGCGACGCGCTCTCCTATCTCGCGCTCGCCTTCGGGTTCACCCAGGCGGTCTATTCCGCCTACAACGAGTCGATCCTGCTCGGGATCGAACCCTCCACCGTCAAGACCATCGTCAACGAGCTTCGCGCGCGGTTCCGGGACGAGATCCGCGGGCGGGACCTCTCGTTCCAGCCCGACGCGATCTACGCGATGCGGAGCTATCTGCGCATCTGCATGCCGCAGACCATCATGTCGGAGGTCAACAGCTTCTCCCGCCTCGCCTTCTCGGGGCAGGACCCGGGCGCGGCGCGGACCGCGCGGGAGCTGTCCGGCCTCTCGACCGAGGCGCCGAAGCCCGATGAGGCGATCGGCGCCGCGCCGCCCCGCGCCGCCCCGGCCGCCTCCTCCGAGGCGCTTGAGATCTTTGATGCGGACCTGATCGCCGACGGCGCCGGAGACGCGCAGGTGGGGATCGCGCAGCGCCTCCTCTGCGTCGGCGTCGACGGCGATGTCGGGCCGGAGACGCGGACCGCCGTGCGGCTCTTCGAGGCCGAGGCGGGGGCGGGCGCGGTCGCCAACGGCAAGCTCGACGCTGCGGAGTTCGAGCTTCTGAACGTCGGCAAGGCGCATTGCGGCGACGGCCGGTTCCACAGCCGCTATGAGCGCGTGCGCTATGCCGCAGACGAGGCGAAGACGGTCGGCCCGCAGGAGAACGTGATGGCCGACAACGTGTTCGCGGCCTATCTGAAAGCGATCCCGGAAGCCGAGCGGGACCCCGCCATCGCCCAGCCGGCGCCCGGCGCGGCCAGCTTTGCGAGCCCGGGCTTCCGCAAGGCGGTGACGGCGCTCCGCGCCCATCTCGGCCTCGACGACAGCGCGGACCCGGCGCTCCGCGCGATGCGCTCCGGGCTGGTCGACCGGGAGCTGGAGAACCGGATCACGCGCCTGCTCATCTAGGGGGGCTGAAGCCATGGCCGAGCACCGCATCGCCATGTTCGAGGGGCGGCGCTTCGCGCCGATCCTCGCCGGCAAGACGATGGAATCCGACATCCTCGTCACCGTGATCGAGAACGACGTTGTGCGGCTCGTCCCCCACGCGGAAGAAAGCGAAAGCTGGAAGCGGGCGGTGTTCGAGCCGCTCGGCCTGCCGCCGATCGAGGGCTGGCTCCCGTTTGGCCATGTCGGCGAGCCGGCGGCCCCCGGCCCTTCGGCGCCCGTCCTCGTCGGCGCCTTCGCCTGGCGCGCAGCCCGGTTCGAGATGCGCGCGGCCTCGGGCGGGGCGGAGACGGACCCGCCGCTCATCGCCGAGTTCCTGATCGCTCAGGCCATGGTGGAAAACGCCATCGCGCCCGATCCGGCGCAGCTCGATCCGATGGCCGCCTTCGCCTTTCGCCGCGCCCTGCCGGGGAGCGACGCGCTCGGCCCCTACCTGGTCGACAGCGCCGAATGGGCGGCCGACCTCGACGCGGTGGCGGACGAGCGGCGGAGGCCTGCGCATCGCCGCCTGCCGCTCGACCAGATCGGCTGCGCCGAACGACTGCTCCGCGCCTGCGAGCGGGAACTGGCCGCCTTCGCGGCGGCGCGCCCCGAAGCGGCCGAGGGCGACCCGTTCGTGCCGAGCTGGCTCGACCTTCACATGGCCCGGATGATCGGCCCGAAGGCCGCCTTCCTCGCGGCGCTGGCGGAGGAGCCGGGGCCGGACCGGCCGCTGGCCGAGGTGCTGGCCGAGGCCGGCCTCGCGCAAGCGGAGATCGACGCGCTCCTCGCCCGGCGGGCGACGGAACTGGTTGTCGACGGGGCGCCGCTCGCCGCCGGCGCGGCGCGGGCGGCGGCGCGGGGCCGTCTCGGCCCCGCCCTCGCGCAGGCGCACGAGATCCTCAAGGCGCATTTCCCCGGCTTCATCGCGCCGCCGGCCAGCGCCGAGACGCCCTGGATGCCGAAAGCCGAGGCGGAGCTGGCGCTCTGGACCGCAAAAGGCTGGGACGAGACGGCGCCGGAGGCGCAGGCGCGCATCACCGACTATTTCGCCGCGACGGACCCGACGATTCCGCCGACCTCGCCATGGTGCGGCGGCTTCGCCGCCTTCTGCGTCGCTGCGGCGGGGGCGACGCCGCCCGAGGGCGCGGCCCGCGCCGCGAACTGGGCCGGCTGGGGCGAGGTGGAGGTCCGGCCCGGCGGCGCGGTCCCCCGCGGCGCGCTGGCGCTGATGCGCCCGGAGCCCGGAACCGCCTCCTCCGGCCATGTCTGCTTCGTCGCCGACTGGGGCGACGGCGAGACCTTCGCCGCGCTCGGCGGCAACCAGGGCGACAAGGTGAAGCTGAGCAACTTCCGGAAGGACAAGATCCGCGCGATCCGGGCGATGGCGGAGCCCGCGGCGGCGCCGCCGGATGACGGCGCCCGGCTCACCCTCGCCCGCACGCTCTGGGGCGAGGCGCGGGGCGAAGGCGTGAAGGGGATGGAGGCGGTGGCCTCGGTGATCCTCAACCGGGCGTCGGCGGGGCGCTTCGGCGACGGCGTCTCCGGCGTCTGCCTCGCGCCGCTCCAGTTCTCCTGCTGGAACGCGAACGACCCGAACCGGCCGAAGCTCGCCGCACTGACCGAAGCCGCGGGCGACGCCGCCTTCCGGGCGGCGCTGGACGTGGCGGGCCGGGCGCTCGGCGGCGCGCTCGCCGACCCGACCGGCGGCGCGCTCCACTACCACGCCGCCTCCATCGCCCCGCCGAAATGGGCGCGCAGCTTCGAGAGCCGCCTCAGGATCGGCGACCATCTCTTCTACACCGGCATCGCCTGAGCCGGGGCTCAGCCGAAGAGGCCGAGCTCGCGGAAGCTAGCGTCGGTCTCCTTGCCGATCACCACATGGTCGTGGATCGCGACGCCCACCGCCTTGCAGGCGGCGTCGATCCGCTTCGTCATCTCGATGTCCTGCGGGCTGGGGCTCGGGTCGCCCGACGGGTGGTTGTGGACGAGGATGATCGCCGAGGCGTTCAGCTCCAGCGAGCGCTTGGCCACCTCCCGCGGGTAGACCGGCACATGGTCCACCGTGCCCCTGCCCTGCGCCTCGTCGGCGATGAGGACGTTCTTGCGGTCGAGAAAGAGGATGCGGAACTCCTCCGTCTCCCGGTGCGCCATCGCCGCCTTGCAATAGGCCATCAGCGCCTCCCAGGAGGAGATCACGTCCCGCGCGACGGCGCGCGCGCGGGTGATTCGAAGTCCGATCGCGGCGGCGAGGCGGAACTGGTGAATGACGCGCGGCGTCGTCTCGGGAAACTCGCGCAGCCGCAGCTCGGGCGCGGAGAGGACGGCGCCGAGATCGCCGAATCGCGCCAGCAGGCGCTTGGCGAAGGGTTTCACGTCCCGCCGGTCGATGGCGTTGAAGAGGAGAAGCTCCAGTAATTCGTAATCCGGCAGCGCCTCCGCGCCGCTTTCGTGGAATCGGCGTCTCAGCCGCTCCCGGTGCCCGTGGTAATGCGGCCGCGGATCGCCCTGCCGCCCGGGATCGGGGACGTCCGGCCGCCAGTCCGACCGGCGGCCGCCCGCGGCGGGCGGCGGCCCGGCCGCAGGCTCATAGCTGTCGATCGGCGCGAAGCGGGACGATTCGTCCTGCAACTGGCGCATCGCCGCTTCCGAGAAGCCCTCTTCGTGGCGGGCGCCCATGACGCCTCCCTGCAACTGCAGCGAGAGTCGCCATCCAAGGTTAACAGCGTGTTAACGCCGCCGCCGGGGCCGCGGCGACGGCGCGCTTCGTCGTCAGGTCGGGCTCAGTTGACGCGGCGGACGAGCCCGTGCTCGACGGCAAGCTCCCGCATCCGACGCTGCAGCTTCTCGAAGGCGCGCACCTCGATCTGCCGGATCCGCTCGCGGCTGACGCCGTATTCCTCCGAGAGCGTCTCAAGCGTCACCGGCTCGTCCTTCAGGCGCCGCTCGGTGAGGATGTGCCGCTCCCGCTCCGCGAGGGACTGCATCGCCTCGAGCAGCAGCTCCCGGCGCTGCTCCATCTCGTCCTGCTCGGCGAAGTCGCGGGCATGGTCGCCGTCATCGGTCAGCCAGTCCTGCCACTCCGCGGCGCCGTCGCCTTCCGCGCCGCCGAGCGGGGCGTTGAGCGAGGCGTCGCCGCCGCCCGACATGCGCCGGTTCATCGAGACGACGTCGTCCTCGGCCACGTTGAGCTGGGTCGCGATCTTCTGGACATGTTCGGGCCGGAGGTCCCCCTCCTCGAGCGCGCCGATCTTGTTCTTCGCCTTGCGGAGGTTGAAGAAAAGCTTCTTCTGCGCCGCCGTGGTGCCCATCTTCACCAGCGACCAGGAGCGGAGGATGTATTCCTGGATCGAGGCGCGGATCCACCACATCGCATAGGTGGCGAGGCGGAAGCCCTTTTCCGGCTCGAAGCGCTTGACCGCCTGCATCAGCCCGACATTGGCCTCGGAGACGACTTCGGCGGTCGGCAGGCCATAGCCGCGGTAGCCCATCGCGATCTTCGCCGCGAGGCGGAGATGCGAGGTCACGAGCCTGTGCGCGGCTTCCTTGTCGCCGTGGTCCGTCCAGGCCTTGGCGAGCATGTACTCCTCTTCCGGCTCCAGCATCGGGAACTTGCGAATCTCGGAGAGATACCGGCTGAGGCCCGCCTCGGGCGACGGGGCGGGAAGATCGGCGTAGCTCATTCGTCCTCCTCCTCGCGGCGAGGCCGCGATTTCGAGACGTGGGGTGTCCTTCCCCACGGTTCAAGATAAACGGCTTGCGTTCAGATTTCGTTCACTACCTCGCCAAGTTTCACGGCCAGATTGCGGAAGTCCGGCGGCGGTTCGGAGGAAAACTCCATCAGATCGCCGGTGATCGGGTGGCGAAAGCCGAGCCGCGCCGCATGGAGCGCCTGCCGCGGGAAACCGGGGGCCGGGCCGCCCGGCTTGCCATAGACCGGATCGCCGAGGAGCGGATGGCCGAGATGGGCCAGATGGACGCGGATCTGGTGCGTCCGCCCCGTCTCCAGCCGGCAGCGGAGGAGCGCCGCGCCCTTCATCGCCCGCTCCACCCGGAACCGGGTGACGGCGCGGCGGCCCGAGGCGCGGGAGACGGCCATCTTCGTCCGGTCCGCCCGGCTCCGGTCGATCAGCGATTCGAAGCGGAACCAGCCTGGCTCGGCGGAGAGGCCGGGCGTTCCCATCAGCCGCGCCGAGGCGCGGTCCGGAACCCCGCGGCAGAGCGCGAGATATTCCCGGTCGATGTCGTGCGCGGCGAAAAGCGTCGCGAGGCCGTGATGCGCGGCGTCGGTCTTGGCGACGACCAGAAGGCCCGACGTGTCCTTGTCGATCCGGTGGACGATCCCCGGCCGCGCCACGCCCCCCACCCCGGCCAGCGAGGGCCCGCAATGGGCGAGCAGCGCGTTGACCAGCGTGCCCCGCGGCGCGCCGGGCGCCGGGTGGACGACCATGCCGGCCGGCTTCTCCACCACGACGAGGTGATCGTCCTCAAAGGGGATGACGAGCGGGATCGGCTCCGGTTCCGGCAGCGCCGGCTCGGGCGGCGGCAGGGCGAGGGCGTATTCCGTCCCCGGCTTGACTCGGCCTGCCGGGTCGCTGACCGTCTCGCCGCCCGCGCGGAGCGCGCCGGCGCGGATGAGCTGGCCGATCCGGCTGCGGCTGAGCCCCGCCGGCGCAAGATCGGCGAGCGCCCGGTCGAGCCGGAGCCCGGCCACCTCCGGGCCGGGGACGAGGCGCAGGGTCTCGCCCGCCGGCGCGACCTCCGGTTCCTCGTCGTCGAAGGAGACGTCTCGCCCCATGCCCGCCCCGTCGCCTTCCCTCTCGCCCGAGCCGGAGGAGCCGCCGCGGCTCCGCGCGCTCCGCCGCCTCGTCACGGCGCTCACCGCCGTGATGATCCTCGGCATCCTGACGGTGGCGGCGGCGCTTGTCATCCGCATCGCCTCGGAGCCGACGGCCCACGCCCCGCTGGCCGCCGCGCCGGAGGCTGTCAACGTGCCGGCGGGCGAGACGATCCTCGCCGTCGGCGCGACGCGGGAGGCGCTGGCGGTGGCGACGCGGGACGCCGCAGGCGCGGAGCGCATCCGCCTCTTTCACCCGGAAACCGGCGCCCCGATCGGCGAGACCGCGATCCGCCGCGAATAACCCCCGGAAACCGCGCCCGGCCCCGCCGCGCGCCCTTGACGCGGCGCGCCGCCTTCTCTAGGTAGCGCCCCGTCCACAGCGTCCCGTTCGTCTAGTGGTTAGGACAACGCCCTCTCACGGCGTAAACAGGGGTTCGAGTCCCCTACGGGATACCAAACTTCCGCACATCTCGCGCAAGACCGGCGGCCTTTGGCGTAGTCGGCGCGCGCCGCGCGGGGGAGAGCCCCGCCTTCGCCGCAGCCGCCGGGGCGCGGCCCGCTCGTGCGTCCGGCGCGTCACGTCGCGCCGGGCGGTCGGCATGACGGGCGAACGACGACGAGCGATGGACGGCGAGCCGCGGCCTGACGCAAGCTCCGTCCCCGGCCTTTACAGCGCCGACGGCAGCGGCTTTGCTACAGTGCAGCAAAACTGGCGGGGAGCCCTCATGGCGATCAAGGCGGGCGTCTATCATCTGACGCACTACAAGTATGACCGTCCCGTCTCGCTGGGCCCGCAGATCATCAGGTTGAGGCCTGCGCCCCATTCGCGGACGCGGGTTATCTCCCATTCGCTGAAGGTCACGCCCGAAAAGCACTTCGTGAACCACCAGCAGGACCCATACGGCAACTGGCTGGCGCGCTTCGTCTTCCCCGAGCCGGTGACGGAATTGAAGATCGAGGTCGATCTCGTCGCCGACATGACGGTCTACAACCCGTTCGACTTCTTCGTGGAGGAGACGGCGGAGAAGTTCCCCTTCGACTATCCGAAGGAGCTTGAGGAAGACCTCGTCATCTATCGCCGGCCGGAACCGGCCGGGCTGCTCCTGAAAAAGTTCCTCTCCACCCTGCCGAAGAAGGCGCCGAACACCGTCAACCTCCTCGTCGATCTCAACGCGCGTCTGCAGCGGGAGACCGGCTACCTGATCCGGATGGAGCCCGGCGTGCAGACGCCGGAAGAGACGCTGGAGCGGAAATCCGGCTCCTGCCGGGACACGAGCTGGCTTCTCGTGCAGGTGCTCCGCCATCTCGGCTTCGCGGCGCGCTTCGTCTCGGGCTACCTGATCCAGCTGAAGCCCGACCTCGTCTCGCTCGACGGGCCGGCCGGCACCGACCATGACTTCACCGACCTTCACGCCTGGTGCGAGGTCTACCTCCCCGGCGCCGGCTGGATCGGCCTCGACCCGACCTCGGGCCTCCTGACCGGCGAGAGCCACATCCCGCTCGCGGCCACGCCGCATTACCGGAACGCGGCGCCGATCGTCGGCTCGGCCACCTTCGCCGAGGTGGATTTCAGCTTCGACATGCGGGTCTCCCGCGTCGCCGAGCATCCGCGCATCACCAAGCCCTTCTCGGAGGAGAGCTGGCAGGCGCTCGACGCGCTCGGCGAGGAGGTGGACGAGGCGCTCCGCCGGGAGGACGTGCGCCTCACCATGGGCGGCGAGCCGACCTTCGTCTCGATCGACGATTTCGAGAGCGCGGAATGGAACACCGCCGCCGTCGGCCCGACCAAGCGGGACCGGGCGGACCAGCTGATCCGCCGGCTCCGCAGCCGCTTCGCGCCGGGCGGGTTCCTCCATTACGGCCAGGGCAAGTGGTATCCGGGCGAGACGCTGCCGCGCTGGACCTTCTCGCTCTACTGGCGGCGGGACGGAAAGCCGATCTGGCGCGACGCCGCGCTGATCGCCGAGGAGGCGACGCCCGCGCCGGCGACGCCGAAGGAGTCCGAGACGCTGCTGCGCTCGATCTCCGAGACGCTGGGCCTCCACCCCGATCTCGTCACGCCGGCCTATGAGGACCCCGCCGAGTGGATCCTCAAGGAAGGCAACCTTCCGGACAACGTCACCCCCGAGAACTCCAAGCTGAAGGACGCCGAGGCGCGGAACCGCATCGCGCGCGTCTTCGAGCGCGGGTTGACCGAGCCGGCGGGGCATATCCTGCCGGTGCAGCGCTGGCAGTCCAAGGCTTCGGGCCCGCGCTGGCGCTCCGAGCGGTGGAAGACGCGGCGCGGCAAGATCTTCCTCGTCCCCGGCGACAGCCCGGTCGGCTATCGCCTGCCGCTCGATTCGCTGCCCCATATCGCGCCGTCGCAGTTCCCCTACATCTACCCGGCGGACCCGACCATCGAGCGGCCGGCCCTCCCGGATTTCGCCGAGCCCCACGACCGGGAGCAGCCGATCGCCCGCTTCACGGAAAGCGCCCGGACGCAGGAGATGCGGCCCCAGGAGCTTGGCGGGCCCGAGGGCGCCTCGGTCCGCACCGCGCTGGCGATCGAGCCGCGGGACGGGCGGCTCTGCGTCTTCATGCCGCCGGTGGAGACGCTGGAGGATTATCTCGAACTTCTCGCCGCGGTGGAGGCCGCCGCGAAGAAGGAGAAGCTGCCGGTCCATATCGAGGGCTACGCGCCGCCGCATGACCCGCGGATCAACGTCATCCGCGTCGCGCCGGACCCGGGCGTGATCGAGGTCAACGTCCACCCGGCGAAGAGCTGGAAGGACTGCGTGGAGATCACCCGCGGCGTCTACGAGGAGGCGCGGCAATGCCGCCTCGGCGCCGACAAGTTCATGATCGACGGCAAGCATACCGGCACCGGCGGCGGCAACCATGTGGTGGTCGGCGGCGAGACGCCGAACGATTCGCCGTTCCTGCGGCGGCCGGACCTCCTCCGCTCGCTGATCCTCTACTGGCAGCGGCGGCCTTCGCTCTCCTACCTCTTTTCCGGCCTCTTCATCGGGCCGACCAGCCAGGCTCCGCGGATCGACGAGGCGCGGCATGACACGCTCTATGAGCTGGAGATCGCGCTCTCGCAGATCCCGGCGCCCTGGGAGGGGACGCCGCCGCAGCCCTGGCTGGTGGACCGGCTCCTGCGCAACATCCTGATCGACGTCACCGGCAATACGCACCGGGCCGAGATCTGCATCGACAAGCTCTATTCGCCGGACGGGCCGACCGGCCGGCTCGGCCTTATCGAGTTCCGCGGCTTCGAGATGCCGCCGGACGCGAAGATGAGCCTCGCCCAGCAGGTGCTGATCCGCGCCCTGATCGCGCGGTTCTGGCGCGCGCCGATCAAGGGCGACCCGGTGCGCTGGGGCACTTCGCTGCATGACCGGTTCATGCTGCCCGAATTCGTCTGGGCCGATTTCCTCGACGTCCTGCGGGACCTGAAGGACCACGGCTTCAACCTTCGGCCGGAATGGTACGAGGCGCAGTTCGAGTTCCGCTTCCCTTTCGCCGGCGAGGTGGAGCTCGAAGGCGTGAACCTGGAGCTTCGGCAGGCGCTGGAGCCGTGGCACGTGCTCGGCGAGCGCGGCGCCATAGGCGGCACCGTCCGCTACACTGACAGCTCGGTCGAACGGATGCAGGTGAAGCTGACCGCGCCCGACCCGGAACGCTACGCCGTCTGCTGCAACCGCCGCCAGGCGCCGCTCCGCGCGGCAGGGACGAGCGGCGGCGCCGTCGCCGGCATCCGCTTCAAGGCCTGGCAGCCGGCCGAGGCGATGCACCCGGTCCTGCCGGTCAACGCGCCCCTCATCTTCGACGTGTTCGATCTTTGGTCGGGCCGCGCCATCGGCGGCTGCACCTACCACGTCGCCCATCCGGGCGGGCGCAACTACGACACGTTCCCGGTCAACACCAACGAGGCCGATGCGAGGCGGCTTGCCCGCTTCGAGAAGATGGGTCACACCGCTGGAACCTACTGGCCGGCGAAGGAGCGGCCCCACGCCGAGTTCCCGATGACGCTCGATCTGCGAAGAGCCCCCGAGTTCTGACCATGCAGGACCGCGCCATGCCGCTGGCCTCGGACGCGGAGAGCCTGATCGCGGACTACCGCCCGCCAGCCGGCGTGGCCGACGAGTTGCTGACGCCGGAAGGCGGCCTGAGGCCGGTCTGGCGGCCGTTGCTCGACCTTCTCGCCGCCGAGCCCGCCGAGGCGCTGGCGGCCCGTTTCGCCCGCGGCGACCAATACCTGCGCGACGCCGGCGTCTACTATCGGCAGCATACCGGCGCCGGCTCGACCGAGCGGGAATGGCCGCTCAGCCACGTTCCGGTGGTGATCTCGGCGGAGGAATGGGCGCCCCTCGCCGAAGGCGTGATCCAGCGGGCGGAGCTCCTGGAGCGTGTCGTCGCCGATCTTTACGGGCCGGGCCGGCTGGTCAGCGACGGGCTACTGCCGGCGGAGGTCGTCGCCGGCAACCCGGAATGGCTGCGGCCCATCGTCGGCATGCAGCCGCGCTCCGGCCATTACCTCCATTTCCTCGCCTTCGAGGTCGGCCGCTCGCCGGATGGAAGCTGGTTCGTGCTCGGCGACCGGACCCAGGCGCCCTCGGGCGCCGGCTTCGCCCTCGAAAACCGGATGGCGACCTCGCGCGTCTTCAACGACCTCTTTCCGAAGGCGAAGGTGGAGCGGCTCGCCGGCTTCTTCCACGCGTTTCGCGGGGCGCTCAACAATCTCCGCGCGGAGGCTGGCGGGCGGGTCGCGATCCTGACGCCGGGCCAGCACACCGACACCTATTTCGAGCACGCCTACATCGCCCGCTATCTCGGCTTCATGCTGCTCGAATGCGACGACATCAAGATCGTCGACGGCGCGCTGACGGTGCAGACGATCAGCGGGCCGGAGCCGGTCAGCGTGCTCTGGCGACGGCTCGATTCCCGCTGGGCGGACCCGCTGGAGCTGGCCGAGGAATCCCGCATCGGCGCGCCCGGGATGGTGGAGGCGCTCCGCGGCGGCGGCGCCACGATGCTGAACTTCCTCGGCTCCGGCGTCCTCGAGGCCCGCGCGCTGCTCGCCTTCCTGCCGCGCATCTCGGAAAAGCTGCTGGGCGAGCCGCTGAAGCTGCCGAACATCGCCACCTGGTGGTGCGGCCAGCCGCGCGAGCGCGCCTATGTGCTGGAGAATCTCGAACGCATGATGATCGGGCCGGCGATGTCGACGCGCCTCCCCTTCGACATCGACGAGAGCACCGCCTTCGGCGGCAAGTTCCGCGATTCCGCCCACGCCCCGATCCGGCAATGGCTCCAGGAAGAGGGGCAGACCCTGGTCGGCCAGGAGGCGGTGACGCTTTCGACCACGCCGACCATGGTCGATGGCCGGCTCGCGCCCCGGCCGATGGTGGTGCGCGTCCTCGCGGCGCGGACCCGCGACGGCTGGACGGTGATGCCCGGCGGCTACGCCCGCATCGGCCGGACGGAGGATCCGACCGCGCTCGCCATGCAGGCGGGCGGCTCGGTCGCCGATGTCTGGGTGGTGAACGCCGCCGCGCCGAAGGAGGCCGCCCCCGCCGCGCAGCAGACCGGCCCGTTCGTGCGCCGGATGCCCGGCCTCCTGCCGGCCCGCGCCGCCGACAACCTCTACTGGCTCGGGCGGTATGTTGAGCGGGCGGAAGGCGCGGTGCGGCTGCTCCGCAGCTACCACCTCCGCCTGGAGGAGGCGGGCGGCGCGCGCCTTCCGCTCGTAAAGCACATCGCCCGCCATCTCGATCAGCACTCGCTGAAGCCGGGCGAGCCGGTGCCGGCCGGACTGATCGAGCTGTTCGACCTCTCCCGCGGCTGCGCCGGCAAGATCCGCGACCGGTTCTCGACGGACGGCTGGAACGCGATCAACGACATCGCCGGCACCGCGCGGGACTTCGCCAGCCGGGTCGAGGCCGGGGACGATGCCGCACGCGCGATGAGCGTGCTACTCCGGAAGCTCGCCGGATTTTCCGGCCTCGTGCACGACAACATGTTCCGCTTCTCCGGCTGGCGGTTCCTGACGATGGGGCATGCGCTGGAGCGCGCGCACCAGACCGCCGGTTTCCTCGCCGCCCTGACCGCCCCGGAAACGCCGTTTGGCGGCTTCGACGCCGCGATCGAGATCGGCGACAGCGTGATGACCCATCGCCGCCGCTACGCGGTCGAAAGCAGCCGCAACACGGTGATCGACCTCCTGGCGCTCGACGGCGACAACCCGCGCTCGATGAAGTTCCAGCTCGACCATCTGCGCGAGCAGGAGGCGCTGCTGCCGGCGCAGAGCGAGAACACCCAGATGTCCGAATGCGCCCGGCGCATCCTGACGCTGCAGACCTCCCTTGCGGTGGCGACGCCCGAGGAAATCACGATCGAACGGCTCGGCGAGATGCGCGGAGAGCTCTTCGCGATCTCGGACGCGCTGACGGCCCGGTACATGAGCTGAGCGATGATGAACGCGGCGGTCTACGACATCAGCCTGCGGATCACCTACGAATACCTCAATCCGGCCGCGTCGAGCCGGGCCCTCCTCCGGATGCTGCCGCTGAACCTGCCCGACCAGCAGCTCGTCACCGGCTATGTCGGCGCCTGGCCGGAGCCCGCCTTCCGCCGCGACGGGGTGGATTTCTTCGGCAACGCGACCACGCTGGTCGGCCATGACGAACCGCTCCGCGAGATCACCTTCCGCTTCGACGGGCGGGCCCGGCGACTCTTCGCCGAACGCGCGCTCGACCTTTCCTGCGCGCTCACCCAGATCGGCGCGGAAGTGGCGGCGGCGCAGAGCCTCGGCCCGGACTCGCCGCACCATTTCGTCGGCCCCTCGCCGCGCATCCCCCACGATTCCGCCATCGCGGCCTTTGCGCGGGAGGCGACGGAGGGCGACATGTCGGCGCTGACCGCGGTGGCCGCGCTCTCCCGCCGGCTCCACGGCGAGTTCACCTTCGACCCCGCCGCGACCGACGTGACGACCAGCCCCTCCGAGGCGTTCCGCAAGCGCCGCGGCGTCTGCCAGGACATCAGCCATGTCCTGATCGCCGCGCTCCGGGCGGTCGGCGTGCCGGCGGGATATGTCTCGGGCTTCCTCCGCACCATCCCGCCGCCCGGCCAGCCGCGGCTCGAAGGTTCGGACGCGATGCACGCCTGGGTGCGCGCCTGGTGCGGCTCCGAGAACGGCTGGGTGGAGATCGACCCGACCAACGACATCTGGGTCGGCGCGGACCATGTGACGGTCGCGCTCGGGCGGGACTATTCCGACGTCGCGCCGGTGAAGGGCTCGCTCCGCTCCATCGGCTCGCACCGGACCGTGCAGCAGGTGGACGTCGTTCCCGTCTGAAGCTGCAAGAGGCCGCGGGAAAATTGCGTGTTTCCAATAGCTTGAGCCCCCTATCGCGTGCGATAGGGGGCCGCGGCGTTCAGGCCGGATGGGTCTCGTGGCTGTCGAAGGAGGCGCTCGGATCCTCCGGGTCGCCGGTGGCCGCCGGGTCGTCCAGCATCGGGTCGGAAGGGTCGGCCGGCGGCGCCCCGGCATCGTCGAAGGCATCGGGCCCGAACGGGTCTCCCCCCGCGCCGAAATCCGGGTCGGGCGCCACCTCGATCTCGAAGATCGCAGTGCGGTCGATCGCCTCGTCGGCGCCGTTCCGCCCGTGAACCTCGATCTCGAGCGAGATCGCGCCGGAGAACCCGGCCGGCGGCGTCAGTTCGAGATGTTCGAGGTTCCAGCCGGTCACGTCGATCGGGTCGCCGCCGAAGACGGCGATGTCGTCGCCGCTCATCAGGATCGCGCCGTCCGGCAGGCCCGAGACGAGCACCTGATCGGCCGACCAGCCGCCCTCGTCGACGCCGAGGTTGAGCGCGATCGCGTCGCCCGCTTCGGTGTCGAGCGCGGAGTCGGCATGCAGCAGCGAGAAGGCCGCGTCGCCCGGCTCCTTCCATTCGAGCTTCAGGCCCTGAGTGCCGGATTCCTCGAAATAGCGGATCTCGATCCGGTGCTCGCCGGCCGAGAGTTCGATCTCCCCTTCGATCGCCTGGAACCCGTGCCGCCCGTCATTGGAGACGACGAGCTGGCCGTCGATGAAAAGCGCGGAGCCGTCGTCGCTGGAAAGCCGCAGCGTGAAGACGCCGCCCTCCTCCACCGTCACCGAGCCGACCGCGCGGAGCGCGAAGCCGTCGCCGTCAACGTTCGGGTTGAACGGGTCGTGGCCGTTCGCGAAATCCAGCGCCTCGCGAACCTCCTGGTGGTCCGGCGGCCCGTCCCAGTTCACCTCGCCGAGATGGGCGACGCTGCTGTCGAGCTCGAAATAGTCGACCTGGAAGCCCGAGGAGAGCGAAACCTCGAAACCGGCGCCCTCGGAGGCCTGCCGCGCGGCCTCGGCGGTCAGCTGCGCAGCGGTGTAGGTCTGGCCGCCGAAACTGAAGGTCTCGACGCCGGAGACCACGTCGCGACCCTCGTCGCCTTCCGCGGCGTCGAGGTCGCGGATGGTGAAGACGCCGGTCGCCGCGTCGCGCGTCACGCCGAAGTCGGAGAGGCGGCCGTCCCAGTAGGCGGTGTCGGAGCCGGCGCCGCCGGTGATCGAGTCGTCTCCCGCCCCGCCCTTCAGATGGTCCGCCGCCGCGCCGCCGACGAGCGTGTCGTCGCCCCCGCCGCCATCCGCCACGTCGCCGCCGACCAGCGTCTTGAAGTCGGCGTCGTGCCGCTTCGCCGCGGTGATGCCGTTGCCGATCTCGACCGAGTTGAGCGTGACCGAGGCGATCGACTTGCTGGTCAGAAGCGCCGCGTCCTCGTTCAGGGCCTTCTCCGGATAGAGATAGACCTGCCCGTTCTGCAACTGCATCACGACGGCGGTGAAGGAGCCGGACGCGCCGTCGGTGAACGTCACCGTCGCGTTGTAGGACTGGACGGAGTCGACCTTCACCTTCTGGCCGTCGATCGTGAAGCTTTCCTGCTCGTTCGATGTGCGGTTGTAGTCGTTGTCCTCGATGACGCCGTTCCTGTTCGTGTCGTTCGAGGTGGCGCGTAGGATCTTCGCATAGAGCGGTCCGTCGGCCGAGCCATGCGTGCCGAGGAGCGCCGCCGCGTTCTCGGACATGCCATTGCCTTCGTCCGGGTCAAGATCGGCGAAGGCGCCGAGCCGAAAGACGAAGAAACTCTTCGACAGGGTCTCGGAGCCGCCGGTCGAGGAGTAGCCGCCATCGCCCGTCTCGATCAGGTCGTCGCCCGCGCCGCCGATCAGGCTGTCGATGCCGGAGCCGCCGGAGAGACGCCCGCCATCGTCATGCGCGGCGAGAGTGTCGTTGCCGCCCATCCCCCGGATCGCCGTCTCCGAGACGCCGGTGTCGGTGAAGCGGTCGGCCCCGGAGGAGAGCGTCAGCGTCTCCGCCACGTCCTGCACGTTGACGGTGAACGTCTCGGAGACGCGGTCGCCGCCTCGATCGGTGGCCGTGACGGTCACGTCGACGGTCTGCACGTTCTCGTAGTTGAGGCTGACGCCGTTCTTCAGCTTGAGCTGGCCGCCGACCACCTCGAACCGGTTGTCGGAGACGGCGAAGGAATGGCTGTCGCCCTCGTCCTCATCCGTGATCGAAAGCGCGCCGACGACCGAACCCGCCTCGTTCTCGGTGACGCTGAAATCGTCGATCGAGATCGCCGTCGGCGCCTCGTTCACATCCCCGACCGCGATCTCGAAGGTCTCGGCGCGGGAAAGGCCGCCGGCATCGGTTGCCGTGACGGTGACGGCGACCGTCGCGCCTTCCTCATAGTCGAGGCGCTCGCCGTCCTTCAGCTTCAGCTGCCCGTCCAGCACCTCGAACCGCGCGTCGGAGACGGTGAAGCGGTGCGCATCCCCCTCGTCCGGGTCGGTGACGGAAACCGTCCCGACCACGGCGCCGGCCTCGTTCTCGTGGATCGTCCCGGACGCGGCTTCACGCACCGAGACGTCGACGATGAGGTCGTCGAAGTCCCGGTCCCCGCCGCCGGCGAGGTCCTCGAAGGCGATCCGCATGCCGGTTTCGCTCACCTGGTCGAAGCCCTTAGGGTTGAGCGCGCCGTTCCCCGAAAACAACGCGGGCGCGCCGCGGCCCGAAAGCGCCGCGCCCCCTTCGGTGACGGCGCGCCATGCCCCGTCCGCAGCGCGCGCGAAGCTGACGCGATCACCCGCAGAGACGCCGGAATTCAGCCATGCTCCGTCCGGGATCAGGAACCAGCCGATATCGCCCGCATCCGCGCCATCGAGATGCGCCGTCGCGACCTGGCCCGCGATCAGGCGGTTGCTGTCGCCGAACAGCACCCGCCCGTCGATCGGATCGCCGTTCTCATCCATCCGGAAGACGCCGAAGATGTTGCTGTATCCCGCCTCCTCCGAAACGAAGGTGACGGAGATGTCGACGCCCCCATGCGCGGCGGGCGAGAGCGCGAGGCCCGTCGGCGCCTCGTTCACGTCCTCCACGGCGATCTCGAAGGTCTCGGCCCGGGAGAGGCCGCCGGCGTCGGTGGCGGTGACGGCGACGCTGACGGCCGCCTCCGCCTCATGGTCGAGGCTGACCCCGTCCTTCAGCTTGAGCCGCCCGCCGACCACCTCGAACCGGTCGTCGGAGACGGCGAAGGCGTGGTTCTCGCCCTCGTCCGGATCGGCGACGGAGATCGCCCCGACCACCGCCCCGGCCGCGTTCTCCGCCACCGCCGCGTTGTCGAGCGCGAGGCCCGTCGGCGCCTCGTTCACGTCCTCCACGGCGATCTCGAAGGTCTCGGCCCGGGAGAGGCCGCCGGCGTCGGTGGCGGTGACGGCGACGCTGACGGCCGCCTCCGCCTCATGGTCGAGGCTGACCCCGTCCTTCAGCTTGAGCCGCCCGCCGACCACCTCGAACCGGTCGTCGGAGACGGCGAAGGCGTGGTTCTCGCCCTCGTCCGGATCGGCGACGGAGATCGCCCCGACCACCGCCCCGGCCGCGTTCTCCGCCACCGCCGCGTTGTCGAGCGCGAGGCCCGTCGGCGCCTCGTTCGCGTCCTCTTCGGGAGCGTCGATGGGCGGCTGAGGGTCGACGGGGGCCTCATCTGCGTCGCCCGGCGACGAATCCGCATCGTCGTGATCGAGTTCCGTCGGCGTGTCGTCCGTCGGCGTGTCGTGCGTCGGGATTTCGTCCGTCGGAGTTTGGTCTGGCGGGGTTTCGTCGGTCGAGGGGGGCTCGACCGGCGTCTCTTCGGCCGGCGCCTCATCGGTCGGTTCGGCCCCCCCGTGATCGACCGGCGGGGCCGGTGTTTCCTCATCGGGCGCGCCGGCGGAGCGGGACGGTTCGGCCTCCGGCGCCGGCGCAGCGCCGGTCGGCGCGCCTTCGGGCAGGTCGATGGGCGAGGTCTCGAACGCGACGGCGACGGGCGGAAGCGAACCGCCGCCCCGCGGCTCAAGCGGCCCCGCCGACCGAACCGTCGCGTCCGGCGCGGCGGCGCCCGCGACATGATCCGCGCCGAACGCCGGCACGGCGGCGGGCCGCTCCTCGTCCGGCGCGGGCGTCGCGGCGGGCTCCGGGAGCGCCGCGTCCGGCGCCGCCGGCGCGCCCTCCGGCGACGCGACCCGGGGCGGCGCCGCGGCGTCGGCCTCATGTCCGTAATGAAGCGTGGCGAGGTTCTGGTTCTCGCGCGGGGCGCCCTGATCGCCGTCGTTCGTTTCGGTCAGGCGACGCTTCGCGCGGCGGTCGGAATCGCCCCCGTCGAATGCAAAGTGATCCGAACCTTCCCAGACGCCGTCGGACGCTGCAGACATGACACCGCTCGAAACCGAACCCAGCGCGCCTGTTCGCCCGCGCAGCGTTAAGACGTGTTTAACGATCGCGGCGCCGATGCGCCGCATTTGAAATCAAACCGAAAAGAACGCTCGGTTGCGGTAAAGGAAATCAAAAGAACAGAACCACAAAAGGAAGCCCCCGAAAGCGCGAATACGCATACGAGGGAGATGGAGCGGCATGTCGGCGGAGCGTGAGCGCGCGATCGACCGGGCGGTCATCCCGCCGGCGCCATCCGCGCCGGCGATCGCGGCGACGTTCGCGATCAATCTCCTCTCGCTCGCGCTGCCGCTCGCGATCCTTCAGATCTTTGACCGCGTGGTGCCTCACAGGGCGACGGACACGCTGCTGCTGCTGACGCTCGGGCTCTTTCTCGCCATCGGGCTCGACTTCGCGCTGAAGACGGCGCGGGCGCTCCTGATGGGCGCCGCGGCGGAAGCCTATGAGCGGCGGCTGCTCGATCGGGTGACGCGGCGCGCGCTGGCGGCGGACCCCGAGCGCTTCGACGAGGAGCCGGCGCTCGGACGCTTCGAACGCTTCGCCGCGGTCGCGCAGCTTCGCGAACATGCCGGCGGCGAAGGGCGCCTTCTGGCCGTCGACCTGGCCTTCGTCTCGGTGTTCGCCGGTTTGATCCTCCAGATCGGCGGATGGCTCGTTCTCGTGCCTGCAACGGCCCTCTTGTCGATGTTCCTCATCAGCCTCGCCTTCCGCCGCGTGCAGTTCGAATGCTTCGATCGGCGGCGGATGGTGGATGCGCGGCGCTTCGCCTTTCTCGGGGAGTTCCTGGAGCGCATCGCGACCGTGAAGGCGCATCGGCTGGAGGCGCCGCTGCTTCGCCGGTACGAGATGCTTCAGGACCAGGCCGCGGCGGCGAGCCGGCGGCTCCTCTTCCTCGCCCATCTGAGCCAGTCTTTCGGCGCCGTGTTCGGCCAGGCGGCGACGGCCGCCATGGCGCTCTTCGGCGGCTGGCTGGTGATCCGCGGCGATCTCGGCCTTGCGGAGCTCGCCGCCTGCACGCTTCTGAACGGGCGCGCCCTGCAGCCGATGATGAAACTGATCGGCGTCTGGTCGCAGGCCGAAGGCGTCGCCGCCGCGCGGCGGAAGGTTGCCGGGCTTGCGGCGCTGCCGCCGCGGGTCGACGCCGCGCCCGTCGCCGCCTCTCCGTTCCGTGGCGAGGTCGCGGCGCGCGAGATCGCGCTTCGCGCGCCCGGCGGCGGCGCGATGCTGTTCGAGCATCTTTCCTTTCACGTCCCCGCAGGGGGGCGGCTCGCCATCACCGGCGACGACGGATCGGGCAAGACGTCGTTGTTGCGCCTGCTGCTTGGCGAGTTGACGCCGAGCGCCGGGAAACTCCTGATCGACGGCGCGCCGGCCGTCACGTGGCGCGACCGCCGCGGCCGCGACGGCCTCGTCTATGTCGACCGGCGCCCGGTCGTGTTCCAGGGTACGATCCTCGAGAACCTCGCGCCCTCCGGCGCGCGGGAGGATGTCGAAGCCGGCCTCGCCGCGGCCGCCGCGCTCGGGCTCGACGAGGAGATCCGGCGCCTCCCGCATGGATACGAGACGCCGCTCGGTCATTCTGGCGGCGCGAGTTCGCTCAACCTGCTCCAGCGCGTCTCGCTCGCGCGCGCGCTCGCGCTCAAGCCGCGCATCCTGCTTTTCAACGAAGCGAACACCGCGATGGACCGGCCTTCGGACGAGAAGGCCCGAGAGGCGCTCTCCGCGTTGCTCGGCGAGACGACGCTGATCCTCGTCACACGGCGGCCCGCGTGGATTGCGCTCACCGAAAATGTGGTGCGGCTGGCGGGGCCGGTGGAGGAGCCGGGCGTCCTCGCCCTCAGCTTCGCCGAGATGCGCAAGCCGGGCCGGTCGGCGCCGCCGCCCTATCGCCTCTCCGACGCGGAAATGGTGAAGGCCAGCCGGAGCGCCGCGCCGGCGCGCAAGAGCGCCCTGGCCGCGCCGTTGAGGGCCGCGGGATGAGCGCGGCGGCCGAACTGCTTCGCGCGCCGGCGATCGATCTTCTGCGCCGGCTCATCGAGGCCGCCGGCTGGCGCGGCGAGGAGCGCGGGCTGATTCATGCGGCGCCGCATGTCGCGCCGATGCTCGACGCCGCCGACATGATCGCGACGCTGGAGAATCTCGGCGTGCCCCATATCGCCGCCGAAGGGCGGCTCGACCGGCTCGCCTCCGGCGACTGCCCGTGCCTGCTGATCGACCATGCGGGCCGCTGCGAGATCGCCTTCGCGGCGCGGGACGGCGCGGCGCTGCTCCTCGCGCCTGGCGAGACCGAGCCGGCATGGCGAAAGCCGCCGGCCGGGCGCGGCACGGTCGTGCGCGTCCTCTCCACGCGGGAGGGGGAGCCCTTCCGCGTGCGCGCGGTCGCCGACCTGTTCGTCGGCTCGCGCCGGGCGATCGGCTCACTTCTGCTGGCCACGCTCTTCACCAACCTTCTCGCCTTCGCGCCGCCGATCCTAGTGATGGCCATCTACGATCGGGCGATCCCGGTCGGCGAGCCGGGCTTCATCCTCGAGCTCGTCGAGGCGATGGGGATGGTGCTCGTCGCCGACGCCGCGCTGCGCGCGATCCGGGCGCGGGTGGCCGCGGAACTGGGCGCGCGGCTCGAAACCGGCCTTGCGCTCGCGCTCTTTCGCAAGCTGGCCGCCATGCCGATGGCGCAGATCGAGAAAGCCGGCGTCCATGAACAGCTCTTGCGGCTCAAGCAATTCGAGAAGCTGCGGGACATATTCAGCGGCTCCCTTTTCATCGCGTTGCTCGACCTGCCGTTCATCGCGCTCTTTCTTGCCGCGATCCTCTTCCTCGCCCCGACGATCGGACTGATGCTGATCTGCGTCGCGGCGATCTACGTCGCCGCCGCGCTGATCGTCTCGCCGGCGCGCAACCGGCGAAATCTCGCGGCGTCGCAGAGCCGCGCCGCGCACCAGAAGGTGCTGCACGAGATCGCCTCGTCGCAGCTCGCGATCCAGCGGCTCGGCGCGGAGGAGATCTGGGCGGCGCGGGCCGACCGGCTCGCCGCCCGCGCCGCAGCCGATGCGCGCCGCGCCCGCACTGGCTCCCTGGTCGCGCAGGCCTTCGGGCAAAGCTTGATGATGGCGGCGGGCGTCGGCGTGGTCGGCTTCGGCACGGCGCAGGCCATCGCCGGCGATCTCTCCTTCGGCGGGCTGATCGCGGTGATGGCGATGGTCTGGCGGTTCCTCGCCCCGGTGCAGGCGCTCTACGGCGCCTCGGCCCAGCTCGAAAGCTTCGTCAAGAGCCGCCGCCGCGCCGACAAGATGCTTCAGATGGAGGAGGAATTCTCCCGCGCCGGCGCGTCAAGCCGGCTCAAGACCTTCACCGGGAAGCTCGCCGTCGTGAATGTCTCACATCGTTTCAGCGCGGCTATGGACCCGGCGCTGGCCGGCATCTCCTTCACGCTCGAGCCCGGCGAGCTGGCGATTATCTGCGGCAATGGCGGGGCGGGGAAATCCACGCTTCTCAGCATCGTCGCCCGGCTCTACACGCCGACGGTCGGCGCGGTGCAGCTCGACGGAATCGACTATCGCCAGATCCCGACCGAGGAGCTTCGGGGCGCGATCAGCTACGATCTCCAGTCTCCCGAATTCCTGCACGGCACGATCCGGCAGAACTTCCACATGGCGCATCCCGCGGCGAGCGAGGAAGAGATCTGGGCCCTGCTCGACCGGCTGCATCTCGGCGAGGAGATCCGGCGGATGCCGGAGGGCCTCGACACCCGGCTGACCGAGGCGACGCTGAAGCGGCTCTCGCAGGCGATGATCAAGGGCCTTTCGCTGGCCCGCGCGCTGATCCGCCCGGCGCCGATCTACCTCTTCTCCGAGCCTTGCATCGGCCTCGACAACGCGCACGAGCATGCGTTCCTCGACGTGATCCGGGGCATGAAGGGCCATCGCACCGTTCTGATGGTGACGAACCGGCCCTCCCATTTCGAACTGGCGGATCGGCTGATCCTGCTCGACCGCTGCCGCGCCGTGGTGAACGAGCGGGGCCCGGCCGCGCGTCGCAAGGTCGCGGCCTATCAGGCGCACCTACAGGGCCGATGAGATGATGAACGGAAACGGAAATCACGGGCCGGACGGCGTTCTGGCGGAGGCGCGGGCCCGCGAGGCGGCGGCGACGCCGCGCGCGGCGCGTCTGACGGTGCTGGTCGTCGTCGGCCTCCTTTCCGCGGCCGTCCTCTGGGCGGCGACCGCCGAGGTGGGCGAGATCGCCCGCGCCGAAGGGGAGATCGCGCCCACCGGGGAACTCGTACGGGTCGATCATCTCGAC
This sequence comes from uncultured Paracoccaceae bacterium, assembly GCA_937952085.1. Taxonomy (GTDB): domain Bacteria; phylum Pseudomonadota; class Alphaproteobacteria; order Rhodobacterales; family Rhodobacteraceae; genus Pikeienuella. The sequence continues at coordinate 26,394 of CALFYQ010000183.1, forward strand.
GGCGGGCTCATCCGGGAAGTGCTGGCGCGGCCCGGCGAGCCGGTCGAGGCCGGCGCCCTGCTCGCCCGGCTCGACCAGCCGCGGCTCTACGCCGAGAAGGAGGAGGCGGAGCGCCAGCTTCGCGCTGCGCGGGCCGAGGCGGAGCGGCTTCGCGCCTTCGTCGCCGGCGAGGCGGCGGGCGCGCGCGTCGCCTCCGCC
>CALFYQ010000184.1 GCA_937952085.1 uncultured Paracoccaceae bacterium
AGCGTGGTTGCGCTCCCCGGCCACACGCCGGGCCATACCGGCTATCTCGTCGCCGCGGGCGGCGAGAGCCTGCTGATCTGGGGCGACATCGTCCATGACGCGGACCTCCAGATCGCCCGGCCCGAGGTCTGGGTCGGGTTCGACGTGGACCGGGAGGCGGCGGTCGCGACGCGCCAGCGCACCCTGGAAATGGCGGCGCGGGAGGGGCTCCTTCTCGCCGGCGCGCATGTCCACTTTCCGGGCTTTCTCCGCGTCTCGGGGCGGCCGGAGAGCGGCTATCGCTACCATCCGGAACTCTGGGCGCAGGACATCTGACGCCCCGGCGCTGGACGCGGGCGCCGGCTGCGGCCAAGATTTCGCCGATTGGCGCGGCGGTGTTGGTTGCGGCGGGGGAAAACGATGCGGCTGAACGAGGAGGGCGTGCGCCTGCCCTATGACCGGGGCCTGGTGCGGCCCGGCATTGTCCATCTCGGCGTGGGCGCGTTCTTCCGCGCGCATCTGGCGGCCTATACCGACGCGCTACTCGGCGATGCGCCGGAATGGGGGATTGTCGGCGCCTCGCTCCGCCGGCCGGACATGCGGGAGGCGCTGGCCCCGCAGGGCTTTCTCTACACGCTCGCCGAGCGGGGCGCGGCGGGAACGCGGATGCGGCCGATCGGGGCGCTGCTCGACGTGATCGACGCGGCGCGGGACCCGGCGCCGCTTCTGGCCGCGATGGCGGACCCGATGGTCCGTATCGTCTCCCTCACCGTCACCGAGAAGGGCTATTGCTGCGACCCGGCGACCGGCGCGCTCGACCCGAACCACCCCGACATCCTGCACGACCTCGCCCACCCCGAGGCGCCGCTGAGCGCGCCAGGCCTGATCCTTCGCGCGTTGGAGATGCGCCGCGCCGCCGGCGTTCCGCCCTTCGCCGTCCTCTCCTGCGACAACCTTCCGGCCAACGGGCGGCTGACGGCCGGCGTCGTCGCCGCCCTCGCGGCGCGGCGGGACGAGGGGCTGGCGGCGCATGTGCGGGAAGATGTCGCCTTCCCCTCCACGATGGTGGACCGGATCGTCCCCGCCACGACCGACGAGGACCGCGCCGCCGTCGCGGCCGCGACCGGGTTCGAGGACGCCTGGCCGGTCGTCGCCGAGCCCTTCACGCAGTGGGTGATCGAGGACCGGTTCCCGCAGGGCCGGCCGGACTGGGCCGCGGCCGGGGCGGAACTGGTCTCGGATGTCGAGCCCTATGAGCTGATGAAGCTCCGGATGCTCAATGGCGCGCATTCGACGCTGGCCTATCTCGGCTATCTCGCCGGCCACGAGACAGTGGCGGAGGCCATTGCCGCGCCGGAGCTTCGCGCCCTCGTCCGCGGCCTGATGCTGGAGGAGGCGGCGCCGACCCTGCCGGCCGCGCTCGGCGACGTGACACCCTATGCCGAGAGCCTTTTGGAGCGGTTCGCCAACCCGGCGCTCCGCCACCGGACCTGGCAGATCGCCATGGACGGGAGCCGCAAGTTGCCGCAGCGCCTGCTCGGCGCCCTCCGCAGCCGCCGCGCGGCCGGCCTGCCGGCGCCGCGCCTGACGCTCGGGATCGCCGCCTGGATGCGCTATGTGAGCGGGACCGACGAGCGGGGCGCGCCGATCGACGTGCAGGACCCGTTGGCGGACCGTTTCCGCGCCATCGCGGCGGAGGCGGACGGCGCGCCGGAGGCGCTGGCCGCGGGGCTCCTCGCCGTCGAGGAGGTGTTCGGCCGCGATCTCCGCGAAGACGCTTCGCTCCGGGCCGAACTGTCAGCGCGGCTCGGCGAGCTCTTCCGCCATGGCGCCGCCGAGACGGCGCGGCGGCTCACCGCTTCGCTCTGACGCGCCCCTTCGCCGGGCCGGCGCCGAGATCCTCGAGGATCGGGCAGTCCGGCCGGTCGTCCCCGGTGCAGCAATGGGCGAGGTGGCGGAGCGTGCCGATCATTCCCTCCATCTCGGCCACCTTCCGCTCCAGTTCCTCGATCTGTTCGAGCGCGAGGCGTTTCACGTCCGAGCTGTGGCGGGACCGGTCCCGCCAGAGGGCCAGAAGCTCGACGATCTTCTCGACCGGGAAGCCGAGATCGCGCGCCCGGCGGACGAAACGGAGGATCTGCACCTCGATGTCGCCATAAGTGCGGTAGCCCGAGGCGGTGCGCGCCGCCTCGGGGATGAGGCCGATGGATTCGTAGTAGCGGATCATCTTGGCCGAGACGCCGGAGGCCTTCGCCGCTTCGCCGATGTTCATGCCGGGCTCCTTCAGCCGAATGCGGGGCGGAAGCGCCGGAGGCGGAGCGCGTTGGTCAGCACGAAGACCGAGGAGAGCGCCATCGCCGCCGCCGCGAGGACGGGCGAAAGGAGAATGCCGAAAGCCGGCCAGAGCACGCCCGCCGCGACCGGGATCAGCGCCGCGTTGTAGGCGAAGGCCCAGAAGAGGTTCTCCCGGATGTTGCGCATCGTGGCGCGGGAGAGGGCGATGGCCTCCGGCACGGCGGCGAGGCGCGCGGATATGAGCACCACGTCCGCCGCCTCGATGGCGACGTCGGTCCCGGAGCCGATGGCGACGCCGACATCCGCCGCCGCGAGCGCCGGCGCGTCGTTCACGCCGTCGC
>CALFYQ010000185.1 GCA_937952085.1 uncultured Paracoccaceae bacterium
TTGCATGTGTTAAGCCTGCCGCCAGCGTTCGTTCTGAGCCAGGATCAAACTCTCAAGTTGAAACCGTTGCCGGTTCCCTTGACGAGTTGGACCTCGCACATGTGTGTCCCGGTTCATCGATCTCGACCCGAAAGTCTCGATCTCCCCGGTGGTACGTGTGCGTGTCCTAGTCGTCGATTGCGACCGGACCGCCCACATATCCCTTCATTTCGTTCAGCGATTTCAAAGAGCTAGCTTCCGGAGAAGCGTCAGCGGCGAGGAACTTGTCAGCGCCTCGCCGCCGGTGAGCGGGTATCTAGAGAGATTCGTCGGAGGCCGCAATAGCCGTTTCTCAGATTTTTTCGCCAGACGTCACATTTCGATGTTTTGACATATATATCAACAAGTTAAGTTTCGTTTTTCCGCCTCTGGGCGATGATTTTGCTGGCGTTTCGCGGGTTCGGAGGCCGGATAACGTAACGGCGCCGGATCAAAAATCCGCCCTGAATCAGGGGGCGCTTGGGGCCGTGCGAGGCGGCGCCCCAACATCTTGGGGCGAGGCGGCGAAGCGCCCGATTCACCCCCGATTCACCCGCGAGTCGCCCCGCCGGTCAGGGCGACGGTCGCCGCGCAGGGCCCGTCCGGGAAGAGTTCGGCCAGCGCCGCGGCCAGCTCGGCCGGCGCGCCGGGAACGCGGGCGAAGAGGGTAAGGCAACTGCGAAGCTTCTCCGCGTCGAGCGCGCCGAAGACCGCAGCCGGCGCTCCGGCCGCGCGGGCCAGCGCAACGCCGCGAAGGAGCCGAGGGCCGAGCACGGGATGTTCGAGATAGGCCGCCGCCTCTTCGAGCCCGGCGATTCCGAACCAGAGCGCCCGTTCGGAAGGCGTGGCGCCATGCCATTCCGGCACGCCGTCGCATTGGGGAAAGACGAACCAGATCCAGTGTCCGGTCTTCCGGCCGGCCGAGAGTTCGGCCATCGCCTGGTCCCAGGCGGAAAGCCGCGCGCCCCGCGGCTTCGCATCCTGCGCCTCGAGGAAGCGGTCGAGTTCGATCTCGTCCTCCTCCTCGGCGTCGCTCATCGTCCGAGCGCCGCCATCAGTTCGCGCCATTCGGCGGGGCTCATGCCCGCCTTGCCGGCGTCCATCTCCTCGCCGGCCAGCATCCGCCGCACCGCGTCGAGCCCGGCGCGGGACAGTGTGGCGGCGCCGAGCCGGTAATCCTCGAACGCCTCCCAGGCGGCGGGCACCCAGGCCTTCGTCAGTTCGCCCATCGCCTCGGCGTAGACGCGTATCTCGTACTGCGCGTGCGGGTCGGCGCGGAGCGAGAGGAAGTGGAAGAGGTTGTGAAGGTCCGTCTTCCAGTACCACTGGGTATAGACGTTGGCGGTCAGGTTCATCCGCGCGAGTTCGCGCGCGAGGCCCTTCCGCCCCGGGTCCACCTCGTCCCCCGAGAAGGTGCGGTTCAGCATCCGCTCGTAATGGTCGTAGGTGAGCGCGGCGTCGTCGCGGAGGAGGCGCAGCACCTCCGCCGCCTCCTCGCCCTCCAGCGTCTCGCCCCGCCCCTGCCGGTTCGAGGCGGATTGCGCCGCCAGATGCTCGGGCGCGGGAATGTAGAACTCCCGGTCCATGATCGAGTAGCGGGCGGAATATTCGTTCACGTTGGCGGTGCGGTGGCGGATCCATTGCCGCGCCACGAAGATCGGCAGCTTCACGTGGAGCTTGATCTCGCACATCTCGAAGGGCGTCGAATGGCGGTGCCGCATCAGGTAGCGGATCAGCCCCCGGTCGTCCCGCGCCTGCTTGGTGCCGGCGCCATAGGAGACCCGGGCCGCCTGAACGATGGCGGCGTCGTCCCCCATATAGTCGATCACCCGGACGAAGCCGTGGTCGAGAACCGGCAGCGCCTCATAGAGCCGCGCCTCGATTCCCTCCGAGACGACGCGCCTCGTCGAGCGCAGCGCCGCCCGAGAACGGTCGATTTCGGCCTGTTGTTCCGCGAAAAGCGGCATATCCTCCCCCGTTCAGACAGGCGAACCTGGCCTCATCTTGTGGTTCGGGAGAGCCTAAACAACGAGATGTGGCGGGACAAGGGCGGATGGACCAGCGAGTCGCGATCATCGGCGGGGGCCCGGCGGGTCTGGCGCTCGGCCGCGCGCTGAAGGCGCTGGGGATTCCCTTCGTCATCTTCGAGCAGAACGCGGATTTCGGCGGGCTCTGGAACCGGGACTGGGCGGCCTCCCCGATCTATGACAGCGCGCACTTCATCTCCTCCCGCACGATGTCGGCCTTCGAAGGCTTCCCGATGCCGGAGGAATGGCCGGATTACCCGCGCCACGACCTCATACTATCTTATGTGCGGAGCTTCGCCCGCGCCTTCGGCCTCTACGAGCACGCGCGCTTCACTACGGAAGTGACGCGCGCCACGCCGCTGGCGAAGGGCTGGCGCATCGAGACGGCGGACGGCGCGGCGGAAGACTTCGGCTTTCTCGTCTGCGCCAACGGCGCGACCTGGGACGCGACCTTTCCCGAGATCCCCGGCGCCTTTTCCGGCCGCATCCGCCACGCGCGGGACTATCGGAGCGCCGCGGAGTTCGAGGGCAGGCGCGTCCTCATCCTCGGCTGCGGCAATTCGGGGGCGGACATCGCCTGCGACGCCGCCGCCCGCGCCGGTTTCGCGGCGATCAGCCTCCGGCGCGGCTACTGGTTCATCCCGAAGCACATCGAGGGCGTGCCGACCGACGTCTACGGCGCGAAGCAGCCGAAGGTCCCGCTCCGGATCCGGCAATTCGTGCTGAAGCGGCGGCTCCGGAAGCTGATCGGCGATCTCTCCCGCCTTGGCCTGCCGGAGCCCGACCATGAGCTTCTGGAGACGCATCCGCTGATGAACGACCGGATGCTCTCCTGCCTCCGCCACGGCGATCTCGTCGTGCGGCCGGATGTCGAGCGGTTCGACGGAGCGGAGGTCGTCTTCAGGGACGGAAGCCGCGAAGCCTTCGACGAGGTGATCCTCGCGACCGGCTATGACTGGACGATCCCCTTCCTCGACCCGGCCTCGAACCCGTTCGCCGCGGGCCGCGCGGAGATTCCCTTCTGCGTCTTCTCGCCGGCGCGGGACGATCTCTTCTTCCTCAGCTTCGTGAAGGCGGCCGGCTCCTCCATCACGCTCTTCGGCGAGATGGCGGGAATCGTCGCCCGCGCCATCGACACGGCGCGACGGGGCGGGCCGCAACACGAGAAACTGAGGGCGGAGATCGCCGACGGCCGCTACGATCTCACCGGCGGGCTCCGCATGGTCGCCAGCCCGCGCCATAGGGCCTATGTCAGCCTGGAGGCCTACGCCGCCGCGATCGCGAAGCTGCGGCGCCGGATGGGGTGGCCTCGGAACGAAGACGACAAGGCAGCGAGGAGCGCCGCATGAAGATCAAGTATCTCCACACCATGGTCCGGGTGAAGGACATCGAGGCGTCGAAGCGCTTCTATTGCGACCTGCTGGGCCTCGAGGAGGTCCGCCGGATGGACAACGAGGCGGGCAAGTTCACCCTCGTCTTCCTCGCCCCGCCGGGGCAGTCCGAAGCGCAGGTGGAGCTCACCCACAACTGGGGCTCGGAGGAGGAGTACGGCGGCGGCCGGAATTTCGGCCACCTCGCCTATGAGGTCGAGGACGTCTACGCCATGTGCGAGAAGCTCCAGAAGGCCGGCGTCACCATCAACCGCCCGCCGCGGGATGGCCGCATGGCCTTCGTCCGCTCGCCGGACGGGATCTCGATCGAGCTTCTGAACATGGGCGGGGCGCAGCCGCCGAAGGAACCCTGGGCCTCTATGCCCAACACCGGGAGTTGGTGAGAGGGCTCCTTCTCGCCGCCGGGGTCGCGCTCGCCGCGCTCCCGGCCCGCGCCCCCGCGCAGGAGCAATGCGCGGCGGCGCTGGTACTGGCGATGGACGTGTCGCGCTCGGTCTCGTCGCGCGAGTACCGGCTGATGATGGACGGGCTCGCCTACGCCTTCCGCGACGAGGAAGTGCGGGACGCGATCCGCTCGCAGCCCGGCGGCGTCCTCGCCACCGTCACCATCTGGGGCGACAAGCGCCAGCAGCGGCAGACCACGCCCTGGGCGCTGCTTCGCGGCGGCGAGGAGACGCTGGCCTTCGCCACCGAGGTGGAGGAGACGCCGCGCTATTTCGGCTTCACGCTGACCGGGCTCGGCGCCGCGCTCGCCCATGCGGCCGGGCTCTTCGCCCAGGCGCCCGGCGCCTGCCGCCGCCAGATCATCGACATCTCCGGCGACGGCGTTTCGAATGACGGGCTCCGGCCCGGCCTTGTGCGCGACACGCTTCCGCCCACGCTGACGGTGAACGGCCTCGTCATCCTCGGCGCCACGCCAGATCCGCTCGCACATTATAGAGAGGAGGTGCTGCACGGCCCGGGCGCCTTCGTCGAGGTGGCCGAGAATTATGACGATTACGCCCGCGCGATCCGGCTGAAGCTCCTGCGGGAGCTCGCCCCCGCGCTTTCGATGAATCTCGAATGAGGCGCGCGGCGCTCGCGCTGGCGGCGGCGCTCCTCCCCGCCGGCCCCGCCGCGGCCTTCCAGTGCCACATCGCCCTCGTCCTCGCGCTCGACGCCTCCCGCTCGGTGGATGCCGCCGAAGCGCGGCTGCAACGGGGCGGGCTCGCCGCCGCGCTCCGGGACCCCGAGATCCGCGCCGCCCTCGCGCCGGCGCCGGGGGCCGGGGCCGCGCTCATGGCCTTCGAATGGTCGGAGCCGGGCGCCGAGACGCTGCTCGCCCCCTGGACGCTGATGGAGAGCGACGAGGACGTCACCCGCTTCGCCGATCTCGTCGAGTTCTCGGGCGGCGCGGCGCTCCGGCGGCGCACCGGCCTCGGCCCTGCGCTCCGCTTCGCGGCGCAGAGCTTCGCCCGCGCGCCGGCCCGCTGCGCGCGCCTCGTGATCGACGTCTCCGGCGACGGGCCGAGCAACGCCGGCCGCCCGCCGGAGATGCTGGCGGATGACGGCGCGCTCGACGGCATCGTCATCAACGGCCTCGCGATCCGGCCCGGCAACCCGGCCGAGGCGGAACTCGACCTCCTCGCCTACTATACACACTACGTCATCCACGGCCCCGGCGCCTTCGCGATCCCGGCCGACGGGTTCGAGGATTACGCCCGCGCGATCCGCACCAAGCTCCTGAAGGAGCTTCAGCCGGCGCTGGCGCTCAGATGAGGGCGGCGGCCGCGCTTCTCGTCGCCCTCTTCGCCCTGCCGGCGCGGGCGGCGGACTGCGCGCTGGCGCTGATCCTCGCGCTCGACATCTCCTCCTCCGTCAATGCCGGCGAATACGCCATCCAGAAGGACGGCCTCGCCGCGGCGCTCCGCCATCCGGCGGTGCGCGAGGCGCTCCTGTCCGAGCCCGGCTCGGTGCAGATTCTCGTTTTCGAATGGTCCGGCTGGCAGCAGCAGGACCTGATCGCGGACTGGACGCGGATCGGCTCAGAGGCCGATATCGACGCGCTCGCCGGGCGCGTCGCCGGGCACAAGCGGTTCTATTCCGATTTTCCCACCGCGATCGGCCGCGCCCTTCTCTACGGCGAGGCGCAGTTCGGCCGCCTCCTCGCCCCCTGCGCGCGGCAGGTGATCGACGTCTCCGGGGACGGCGTGAACAACGAGGACCTGTCGGCCCGGACGCTCCGTTCGATGGACCGGCTCCGCCGCGTCACCGTCAACGGCCTCGTCATCGCCGGCGCCTTCCCGGACCCGGTGGCGCATTACCGGGACGAGGTGATCGGCGGCGAAGGCGCCTTCATGATGATCGCCCGGAACGGTTTCGACGATTACCCGGGCCTCCTCCAGGCCAAGCTGCTGCGGGAGATCTCGCCGCCCCTCTTCATCGGCGCGGCGCCGGCGCCGGCGGCGCGGTGATCCGGGCGCTCGCCCTCGCCCTCGCTCTCGCGCCCGCCGCGGCGCCGGCCTGCGAGGTGGCGCTCGTTCTCGCCATCGACGTGTCGGGCAGCGTCGACGCCTCGGAATACCGGCTCCAGATGGACGGGCTCGCCGCCGCGCTTCGCGACCCCGGCGTCGGCGAGGCGCTGGAGGCGGCGGGCGCGCTCCTCGCCGTCACGCACTGGTCGGGCGCGTCGCGCCAGCAGGTCGTCGCCGGCTGGACGGAGGCGGATGGCCCGGCCGCCATCGCCGCCCTCGCCCACGCGGTCGAGACGGCGCCGCGCGCCGACCGGCACTTCTCCACCGCCATCGGGGAGGCGCTCCGCCATGCCGCGGCGCTGCTCGACGCCGCGCCGCTTCGCTGCCGCCGGCGGGTGATCGACGTCTCGGGCGACGGGCGCAACAACGAGGGCCGCCCGCCCGGCCCGGTGCGGGACGCGCTGGTCCGCCGGGAGATCCAGATCAACGGCCTCGCCATCGAGATCGAGAACGAGGGCGTCGCGGCGCATTACCGCGACGAGGTGATCGGCGGCGGCGCGGCCTTCGTGATGACGGCGAAGGACTTCGAGGACTATCCCCGCGCCATCCGCCGGAAGCTCCTGCGCGAACTGACCGCCCCCATCGTGCAAGGGCCCTTCCCCGGCGGCCCGCCAGCGACTATATTGAATGCGTCCTCTCGGGGACTATGGCGATAAACGCGCGCATAATAGACGGATCGGACCCGGGGGCGGTACCCGGCGGCTCCACCAAACCTCCTGTTCGTTGCGGGATCAGGGGCCGAAACAGGATCGACGGACGTTCAAAGGCGTTAGCTTTCGCTCGGTGAGCCACCACCGTTATCGGTGCAAACAGTACAGTTGCCAACGACAACCGTGCTCCGGTGGCCGTCGCCGCGTAAGCGGCGCCCAAACCGAAACCTGAAGTCCTGAGGCTTAGCCGCTTCAGGCGGGGCTCGCAGGCGCCTGGCAACAGAAGCCTGCACTAATCCCAACCGCGCGACTCGGCCTTTTGAAACCGCCGGTTGCGCGATTCCGCCCCTTTGAACCTCAGGAGAATCGGCTATGGTCCGCCGACAGAGGCGAGGGGCCGGATGCGAGACGGGTTGAATTACGGGCAGATGATGGAGCGCGCGCTCCGCGGCGTGATGACCGAGGCGCTCTCGCATGTCGCCCGTCATGGCCTGCCGGGAAACCATCACTTCTATATCACCTTCTCCACCCAGCACGGCGCCGTCCGCATCCCGGACTGGCTCGCCGAGCGCTATCCCGACCGCATCACCATCGTGCTCCAGCACGAATACGACGGGCTGGAGGTGACGCCGCAGGGCTTTCGCGTGCGCCTCTCCTTCTCGAACCGGAGCGCCGAGCTCTACGTTCCGTTCGACGCCGTCCTCACCTTCGTCGACCCCTCGGTCGAGTTCGGCCTCAAGTTCGAAGCGCAGGAAGACGACGAGGAAGGGCCGGACGAGCCGCCGGGCGCGCCCGAGCCGGATGAGGGGAAGCGGGGCTCCGCCGACGTGGTAAGCCTCGACAAGTTCAGAAAACACTAATCAACAGACGATCAGGGGAGACCCCGATGACCGCGACCCGCACCGAAACCGACAGTTTCGGCCCGCTCGAAGTGCAGGCAGACCGCTACTGGGGCGCGCAGACCCAGCGGAGCATCATGAACTTCCCGATCGGCTGGGAGAAACAGCCCGTCGCGGTGATCCGCGCGCTCGGCGTCATCAAGCACGCCTGCGCCGAGGTTAACATGGCCGAAGGCAAGCTGGACCCGACCATCGGCGCCGCCATCGTCAAGGCCGCGACCGAGGTGCACGAGGGCAAGCTGGACGACCACTTCCCCCTCGTCGTCTGGCAAACCGGCTCCGGCACGCAGAGCAACATGAACGCCAACGAGGTGATCTCGAACCGGGCGATCGAGATGCTCGGCGGCGTGATGGGCTCGAAGAAGCCGGTCCACCCGAACGACCATTGCAACATGAGCCAGTCGTCGAACGACACCTTCCCGACGGCGATGCACATCTCCGCCGCGGTGACGGCGACCTCGGTGCTGATCCCCGGCCTGAAGAAGCTCCACGCCGCCCTGCTCGAGAAGGCCGAGGCGTTCAAGGACATCATCAAGATCGGCCGCACCCACACCCAGGACGCGACGCCGCTGACCCTCGGGCAGGAATTCGGCGGCTACGCCTTCCAGGTCGAGCAGGGGATCAGGCGGGTCGAGGCGACGCTGCCGAACCTCTATGCGCTGGCGCAGGGCGGCACCGCCGTCGGCACCGGGCTCAACACCAAGAAGGGCTTCGCCGAGGACGTGGCGGCGGCCGTGGCCCGGATCACCGGCCTGCCCTTCTACACCGCGCCGAACAAGTTCGAGGCGCTCGCCGCGCATGACGCCATCGTCGAGGCCTCGGGCGCGGTGAAGACGGTCGCCGCCTCGCTCTTCAAGATCGCCAACGACATCCGGCTGCTTGGCTCCGGCCCGCGCTGCGGCCTTGGCGAGCTGATCCTGCCGGAGAACGAGCCCGGCTCCTCGATCATGCCGGGCAAGGTGAACCCGACCC
>CALFYQ010000186.1 GCA_937952085.1 uncultured Paracoccaceae bacterium
AGGGCGAAGCTGGCGGCGCGTAGGGGGCGATGGGCGGGCATTCTGCGTCTCCGTTCCTGAAGGCGCCTTCTTCGCCGCGCCCGAGGCGCGGTCAAGCGGATCGGCCGCGCGCGCAAGCCGTCGTGTGAAGGGCGTCACGGATCGTGAGATGGGGGGCGGACGGGCGGCTTGAAACCCCGCAAGCGACGACGTCAGCGGGCCTCAACGCGGCCGCGCCTGGCGGGGCGCGCCCGGCCTCACTCCCATTCGATGGTGCCGGGGGGCTTCGAGGTCACGTCGTAAGTGACGCGGTTGATGCCCTGCACCTCGTTGATGATGCGGGTCGCCGTCTCGCCGAGGAATTCGTGAGAGAAGGGGTAATAGTCCGCCGTCATGCCGTCGACCGAGGTCACCGCGCGCATCGCGCAGGCGTAGTCATAGGTGCGGTAATCGCCCATCACGCCGACGGTGCGGACGGGGAGGAGCGCGACGAAGGCCTGCCAGATCTCGTCATAGAGGCCGTGCTTGCGGATCTGGTCGATGTAGATCGCGTCGGCGCGGCGGAGGATGGCGAGCTTTTCCTTCGTCACCTCGCCAGGGCAGCGGATGGCGAGGCCCGGGCCGGGGAAGGGGTGCCGCCCGACGAGCCGCTCGGGCATCCCAAGCTCCCGCCCGAGGGCGCGGACCTCGTCCTTGAAAAGCTCGCGGAGCGGCTCCACCAGCTTCAGGTTCATCCGCTCGGGGAGGCCACCGACATTGTGGTGCGACTTGATCGTGACGGAGGGGCCGCCGGAGAAGCTGACGCTCTCGATCACGTCGGGGTAGAGCGTGCCCTGGGCGAGGAACTTCGCGCCGCCGATGGAGGTGGCGTGATGGTCGAAGACCTCGACGAAGAGGCGGCCGATGGTCTTCCGCTTCACCTCGGGGTCGGAGACGCCGGAAAGCGCGCCGAGAAACCGCTCGCCCTCGTCGGAATGGATCAGCGGGATGTTGTAATGGTCGCGGAAGGTGCTCACGACCTCTTCCGCCTCGCCTTCCCGCATCAGCCCGGTGTCGACGAAGACGCAGGTGAGCTGGTCGCCGATGGCCTCGTGGATGAGGACGGCCGCGACCGAGGAATCGACGCCGCCCGAAAGGCCGCAGATCACCTTGCCGTCCCCGACCTGGGCGCGGATCGCCGCCACCGCCTGTTCGCGATAGGCGGCCATGGTCCAGTCGCCCGTGAACCCGGCGATGCGGACGAAGTTCTCGTAGAGCCGGGCGCCCATCGGCGTGTGGTGCACTTCCGGGTGGAACTGCACGCCATAGAAATGCCGCGCCGCATCCGCCACCACGGCGAAGGGCGCGTTCGGCGAGACGCCGTAGACCTCGAAACCGGGGGCGAGGCGGGAGACATGGTCTCCGTGGCTCATCCAGACCTGTTCGCGACCGGCGGCGAACCAGCCTTCCAGGAGGTCGAGATCGGTTCTCGGGGTGACATAGGCGCGGCCGAATTCGGCGGTGCCGTCGCCCCGCTCCACCTTGCCGCCGAGGAGATGCATCATCGCCTGCTGGCCGTAGCAGATGCCGAGGACGGGCACGCCGAGCTTGAACACTTCCTTCGGCGGCAGCGGCGCCCCTTCGGCGAAAACCGAGGCGGGGCCGCCGGATAGGACCACCGCCTTCGGCGCGAAATCGCGGAGGAAGGCGGCGTTCACCTTCTGGAACGGATGAATCTCGCAGTAGACGCGGAGTTCCCGGAGCCGACGCGCGATGAGCTGCGTCACCTGGCTGCCGAAGTCCACGATGAGGAGGCGCTGATGGCCGTCTGCGGGGTCGGGCGTCTTCATCGGCGCTGATTATGGGGCGACGCGGATTCGCGCAAGGCGGCGGAACCGTTCGGGACGCTGGCCGTTTCGCATTTGCGTCTATCTATTGCAACGCAGCGAAACGGAGCGCCCGATGAAGGATCTGGATACCCTGCTCGCGGATTTCGTGCGCGACAATTACCTGATCGACGGGCCGGTGCGCCCCAAGTCAGGCCCCTCGACGGAGACGTGCGCCGTTCCGGAGGCTCCGGCCGCCCGCGAGGCCTGACCGAGCGGCCGCCAATGTCGCCGCCGCGCGCCCGGGCGGCGCAATCCGTCCGTCGCGCGCGGCGCCGCTTCGCTATCGAGAGGGCGGATCGGGTCGGCGGAGGGTTCAGATGTCGGATGTCGCGGAAGCGGGGGCGGGACGCCGGTCCCGGGGCGGCGGCGGCGCGGCCCGTCGGGCGGAGCGCACGGCGCGGCGCATCGAGGCGGCGCGCTTCATCGAACGGCGCCTGCCGGTCATGGACATTCTCTCCGAAGAGGCGCTCTCGATCATCGAGTGGAACGCCGAGACGGTGCTGGAGGAGATCGGCGTCGCCTTCACCGACAACCCGGCGGCGCTGGACCTCTGGCGGCAGGCAGGCGCCGATGTGAGGGACGAGCGGGTGCGACTCCCCCGCGGCCTCGCCCGGACGCTCTGCTCCACCGCGCCCTCCCGCTTCACGCAGCACGCGCGGAACCCCGAGCGGAACGTCGAGATCGGCGGAAAGACGACTGTATTCGCACCGGTCTACGGCCCGCCCTTCGTGCGAGACATGAACGGCGGCCGCCGCTATGCGACGATGGCCGATTTCGAGGCCTTCGTGAAACTCGGCTACATGTCGAAATGGCTCCACCACTCCGGCGGCACCGTCTGCGAGCCGACCGACATCGCGGTGAACAAGCGCCATCTCGACATGATCCACGCCCATATGCGGCTTTCGGACAAGCCGTTCATGGGCTCTGTCACCGCGCCGGAGCGGGCGGCGGACAGCGTGGCGATGTGCGAGATCCTCTTCGGCAAGGAGTTCGTCGCCGAGAACACGGTGATGACCTCGCTTATCAACATCAACTCCCCGCTGACGATGGACGGCGTGATGATGGGCGCGCTCGAAGTCTACGCCCGCGCCAACCAGGCCGCGATCGTCTCCCCCTTCATCGTCGGCGGCGCGATGGCGCCCGTCTCGGTGGCGGGGACGCTGACGCAGGTGCTGGCCGAGGTGCTGGCCGCCGTCGCCTATTCGCAGCTCGTCCGCCCCGGCGCACCGGTAATCTTCGGCGCCTTCGTCGCCTCGATCGACATGAATTCGGGCGCGCCCACCTTCGGCACGCCCGAAGCGACCAAGATCCTCTGGGGCGCGGGGCAATTGGCGCGGCGGATGAACCTGCCGTTCCGCTCCGGCGGCGGGCTCTGCGGCTCCAAGCTGCCGGACGCCCAGGCGGCTTTCGAAAGCGCCAACACCCTCAACGCCGCGCTGATGGGCGGGGTGAATTTCATGCTTCACGCCTGCGGCTGGCTGGAGGGCGGGCTCGTCTCCTCGTTCGAGAAGTTCGTGATGGACGCGGACCAGCTCGGCGCGCTGCATTCCCTCGCCGAAGGGGTGGACATGTCGGAGAACGGCCAGGCGATGGACGCGATCCGGGAGGTCGGCCCGGGCGGGCACTATCTCGGCTGCGCCCATACCCAGGCCAACTTCAAGACGGCGTTCTGGCGCTCCGACCTGCTCGACTACAAGCCGTTCGAGACCTGGGCGGAAGAGGGCGCGCGGGACACCGTCGCCCTCGCGGCCGCCCGCGTGGAGAGGCTCCTGTCCGACTACCAGGCGCCGGCGCTCGACGAGGGCGTTGCGGAGGGGCTGAACGACTTCGTGGCGCGGCGGAAGGCGTCGGAGCCCGACGCCTTCGTCTGAACGCGGCGTCAGGCCGCGCGCGGCCCCCGCTCGGCGAGAAGCGCCGCGAGCAGGCCGACATGGCGGCTCACCGAATAGGTGGCGGCGCAGGCGCGCCGTTCGCTCTCGCAGCCGGCCTCGGCGGCGGCCAGCGCCGCTTCGAGCGCCGGGCCGGCAAGGTTGAACATCTTCGGCAAGAGCCGCGAGAGATCGCGCTCCCGGCGGTAGATCCTGGCGCCGGCAGCGGCGGCGCGGGCGAGCAGTTTCGGTCGGCGGATCGGCTGGGGCAGGGTGGTCAACAGCGCCTCCATCGGTTGTGCGCCGATGAGGTTAGGCAGCTTTGGCGTGCGTTGCGCATTCAACCGCCAACCGCGCGCTTGTCGGTAATCCTATATAAATCAATGGAAAAGCGTTCGCTCCGTTAATCGGCCGTTCATCAACCCCCGATAGAACTCAATTCGTCTAAAAGTTGATTCAACTGCGGGGTACCCATGACGACCGGAGACCATCTCGCATTGTGCGAGCGTCGGGCGAGTGCGGTTTTCGCCGCCAGCGGCGCGCCGAGATCCACCGATGTGGCCCTTTATCTGGCGCATGTCGGAGACGGAATCCCGATGCGGGAGATCGCCCGGGCCAATGGCCGGCAGCCATCGACGGTGCTCCGCGCGATTCGCCGGGTCGAGTCGCTTCGCGACGATCCGGCGGTCGACGCCGCCCTCGCCGCGCTCGAAGCCGGCGCCGCCGGGAAGGACGCGCAGACCAGGAAGCCGAACATGCCCGCGCAGACCCGATCCCTTCTGCGCAACAACCGCCTCTCCGCGACCGAGCGCGCCGCACTCGAGGCGCTGGAAGCCGAAGGCGCTTTCCTCCTCGTCGCCATGGGCGCGGAGCGCGCGGGCGTGTTCGGCCCCGCCAACGGCTTTGCGCGGCCGCTCGTCCTGATCGCGGCCGAAGCGGCGCGCCGGCTGCATGCGGAGGACTGGCTGACCGTCACCCGCTCCAGCGAGGCCTCGCGCCGCTTCGCGTTGAGCGAGGCCGGGCGCGCGATGCTTCGGCGCCGGGCGGCCGAGTTGGCCCGGGCCGCCGCTCCCGCGGCCGGCTTCGGCGAGGCGCCCACCCCGTTCCTCGGCCAGCACCAGATGGCGGGGGAGCGGCGGGTTGCGAACCCGCATACCGGCGACATCGAGACGATCCGCGTCAATCTCGGCGAGTCGCCGCTCGGCTGGCTCTCCCGGCGGAAGGATGCGAACGGCGTCTGCCTCCTCTCGGCCATCGAGGTCGAGGCCGGAGAGAGGCTCCGGGAGGATTTCGAGCTCGCCGAAATCGGCCCGAAGGTCGGGCAGGACTGGAGCCGCTTTCTCGCCCCGGTCGACATGCCGTCCGGCCCGGGCCGCACGCCCTCCGAAGGCCCGATCGGCGCGCGGGACCGGTTCGCCAAGGCGGTGGCGGCGCTCGGCCCCGGCCTCGCCGACGCGGCGGTGCGAATCTGCTGCTTCCAGGAGGGGCTGGAGGCGACGGAGCGGCGGATGGGCTGGTCCGCCCGCTCCGGCAAGGTGGTGCTTAAGCTCGCGCTCCAGCGCCTCGCCGACCATTACGGCCTCGCCCGCCGCGCCGCCTGACCCCTGCGCGGCGCCCGGGCCGCCGGGCGCCGCAGCGCAAAAAATCCTTTCGCATTGCGACAATTCGCGGAAAGGTGCTCCCGTCGGCTAGCGAGGGGAGCTGCGCCATGGATGCGCAAGACGGACATCTCGGCCTGATCTACCGCCTTGAGGACAAGCCGCCGCCGGCGAAGGCGCTGCTCGCGGCGATCCAGCACATCCTCGCCTCCATCGTCGGCATCGTGACGCCGACCCTCGTGATCGGCGGCGTGCTCGGGCTCGGCGCGCATGTCCCCTACCTGATCGCGATGGCGCTCTTCGTCTCGGGCGTGGCGACCTTCATCCAGTGCCGGAGGATCGGGCCGGTGGGCTCCGGCCTCCTCTCGCTCCAGGGCACCAGCTTCGCCTTCCTCGGCGCGATCCTCGCGGCCGGGCTCGCGGTGAAGGGCCGGGGCGGCGCGCCGGAGGACATCCTCGCGATGATCTTCGGCCTCTGCCTCGTCGGCTGCCTCGTCGAGATCATCCTCTCGCAGTTCATCAACAGGCTCGGGCGGATCGTGAACCCGACCGTCACCGGCATCGTCATCACCGTGATCGGCCTTTCGCTGGTGAAGGTCGGCTTCACCGACTTCGCGGGCGGCTTCGGCGCGGGAGAGAAGCTCGGCAGCCCAGTCTACCTGATGCTCGGCGCCATCGTCGTTGCGGTGATCCTCGTCGCGACCTTCCTCGGCGACCCGATGCTCCGCATCTCCGCCATCATGGTCGGCCTCGTCGTCGGCACGATCGTCGCGGCCTTCCTCGGTCTCGTCGATCCGTCGCCGATCTCGAAGGCGGAACTCTTCGCGCTGCCGGCGCCGTTCAAATACGGGATCGACTTCGATTTCGGCCTCTTCATCCCCTTCGCCTTCCTATACCTCGTCACCGCGATCGAAACCTCGGGGGACCTGACGGCCAATTCGGTGATCTCGAAGGAACCGATCGAGGGGCCGGTCTATCTCGAACGGATCAAGGGCGGCGTGCTCGGCGACGGCGTGAATTCCGGCCTCGCCGCGATCTTCAACACCTTCCCGAACACGACCTTCAGCCAGAACAACGGCGTCATCCAGATGACCGGCGTCGCGAGCCGGCATGTCGGCGCCTATATCGGCGCGCTGCTGGCGCTGATGGGCTTCTTCCCGATCATCGGTTCGGTGTTCCTGCTGATCCCGAAACCGGTGCTCGGCGGCGCGACGCTGGTCCTCTTCGGCACCATCGCGGTGGCGGGCATCCGGATCCTGGCGACGCAGCAGATCGACCTGAGGAAGGTCTACATCATGGCGATCAGCTTCGGCCTCGGCCTCGGCGTGACGCTGGTGCCGGAGGCGACGAACCACCTGCCGCCGCTGCTGAAGCAGGTCTTCGCGACGCCAATCACCCTTTCGGGGCTCGCCGCGATCCTCCTCTCGCTGCTGATCCCCGAAGGCGGTTTCAGGGAGGCCGCCGCCAGGGCCTGACGCCTCAGCGCGCGGCGGCCGCCGCGGCGATGGCGAGGAAATCCGCCGCCTTGAGGCTGGCGCCGCCGACAAGCCCGCCGTCGACATCCGGCACGCCGAGGATTTCGGCGGCGTTCGCCGGCTTCATCGAACCGCCATAGAGGATGCGAATGCGCGCCCCTTCCGCGCCGAATCGGGCCGAAAGCGCGGCGCGGATCGCGGAATGGACCTCGCCGATCTCCGCCGAGGTGGGCGTGCGGCCGGTGCCGATCGCCCAGACCGGCTCATAGGCCACAACCGCATTCTCCCCGGTCGCGCCATCCGGCAGCGAGCCGGCGAGCTGGCGGCCGACGACCTCCAGCGCGCGGCCGGCGTCCCGCTCGGCTTCGGTCTCGCCGACGCAGACGATGGCGACGAGCCCGGCGCGCCAGGCGGCCGCCGCCTTGGCCTGCACGGCCGCGTCGGTCTCGCCGTGATCGGTGCGCCGCTCGGAATGGCCGACGATCACCGCCGTCGCCCCGGCGTCCTTCAGCATCTCGGCGGAGACGTCGCCGGTATGCGCGCCGCTCGCCGCCGCGTGGCAATCCTGCCCGCCGAGCGCGACGCCGCGGCCGGCGAGGCGGGAGATCAGCGTCGCCGGCGGGCAGATCAGAAGCTCCGGCACCGCCGGCGCGCCCTTGGCGATGGCGTCGATCTCGGCGCCCGAGGCGGCGAGGCCGTTCATCTTCCAGTTCCCGGCGATGAGGATGCGGCGCGCCATCGAAAGCCTCCCGTTTGCGACGGGCCCCGCCTAGCAAAGCCGGGCGGGGAAAGCAAAATCTTCGACTGGCGCAGGATCCGGAAGCTGCGGGGGCCGACAACACAGCCCCCGCGCTCTCCCACAATGGCCGCCGGGGCGGCCTTGGATCCGGTGACTGGGAGATAGGCGCGGCCGAGCCGGCCCGCTGTGATTTTTCGCATGCGCCCCGGCGGCCGATCCGACTGACGCGACGTAACCGCTATCGCCGGCGGAACCGCCTGTGCCCAAAGACACTTTCGGTTGTGAAGCAGGCCCCGAACGGGCGCCGGATCAGGACGCGTCGAGCCCGGTGCGGAAGCTGACGGATTCGCCGCAGCCGCAGCTTTCCGAGACATTGGGGTTCTTGAAGACGAACCCGGATTCGAGCAGCGATTCGCGATAGTCGATCTCGGTGCCGAAGAGGAACATCTGCGCCATCGGCGCGATGAAGACGCGCGCGCCGTCCTGCTCCACGGCTTCGTCGTTCGCCGCGACCTCCTCGGCGAAATCCATGGTGTATTCCATGCCGGCGCAGCCGCCCTTCTTCACGCCGATGCGAAGGCCCTTCACCCGGCCCTCCGAATCGGCCATCAGCCCGCGGACATGCGCCGCTGCGGCCTCGGTGAGCGTAACCGCTTGTTTCCCCGGAATTCCGAACATGAGCGCCTCCTGCGCGTGCAATATAATCACGCGCGATCTCTCGCTCAACCGGGCCGATGCGGGAGGCAAAAGCGCCGCCTCCGCGGCGCGGAGGCGGCGAGTGAAGCCCCGGCAAAATCCGCCAGGGCCCAGGGAGAGACCGCCAATTCAGTAAGCGAACGTCGCCGGGCCGGCGCGCCGCGATCCTCCCGCTCGGCGCCGCGCGTCGTTCCCCCTCTGCGCGCGGTCACAAGTGTGACGTTACCCTGATTCCACTGCGGGTTGAAACAGGACTTTCAGCGGAGGCGCCGATTTCTCAGAGCATGCCGAGTTCGAGGCGCGCCTCTTCCGAAAGCATGTCCATGCCCCAGGGCGGATCCCAGACCAGCGCGACCGCGGCGGACTTCACCCCCGGCACGGCCTCGACCGCATCCTGCACCCAGCCCGGCATCTCGCCTGCGACCGGGCAGCCGGGCGCGGTCAGCGTCATGTCGATCTCGGTCGCGCCCTCGTCGCCAATGCGCACCGAGTAGACGAGGCCGAGATCGTAGATGTTCACCGGAATCTCGGGGTCATGGACCGTGCGCAGCGCGTCGCAGACCGCGTCGTAGAGCGGGTGCTCCGTCGTTGAGGGCGGGATGAGCGGCGCGCCCTCGGTATCCGCCTCGCTCATGCGAACCTCCGCTTGCCTGGCCCCATGCGAGATAGGCCCCGCAGACTGCGGCGTAAAGACCGCAGCCGCTTCATCGGCGATTCACCGAGGCAGGTTAGCGTCCGATCCCGTCGATACGGAGGATCGCGTGATGTTCTCTCGGCTGTTCCGGCGGCGTGGCGCGTCCGGGCTCGAGCAGATGGCCCGCAATGCGCTCGACCAGGCGAACGACGGAGTCGTCCTCGTCGACGACAGGAACGCCATCATCTTCTTCAACCGGATGGCGGAGACGCTCTGGGGCCACAGGCGCGAGGACGTGATCGGCAAGAGCATCGAGACGCTCGTGCCGAGCGCCATGAGGGGCGCGCATCCCGGCTTCGTCGCCGCGCATCGCCGCACCGGGCAGGACCGGTTCATCGGCAAGAGCCGGCGCATGATGGTCGAGCGCAAGGACGGCGCGCGCATCCCGGTCAGCATCGCGCTTTCCCGCGTGAAGATCGGCCGCGGCTGGGGCTATTCCGCCTTCGTGCGCGACATTTCCGGCGAGACGGAGCGGCTGGACCGGCTGGTGGGCGAGGCGGATGCGAGCTCGGCGCAGGTCGCCGGCGCCTGCGCCCGGCTCAACGAGATGACCTCCCGGCTCTCCGAAAGCGCCACGCTGCAGGCCGAGTCCGCGCAGGCCGCGAGCAGCGCGATGGCCGAGATGTCGCGCAGCATCCGCCAGTGCGCGGACAACGCCGCCACCACCGAACGGATCGCGATGAAATCGGTCGAAGAGGCGGGCGCCTCCGCCGAGATCGTCGCCCGCGCCGTCCGCGCGATGCGCGAGATCGCCGAGAAGATCGACGTGGTGCAGGAGATCGCCCGCCGGACCGACCTTCTCGCCCTCAACGCGGCCGTGGAGGCCGCCCGCGCCGGGAGTCAGGGCCGCGGCTTCGCCGTTGTCGCGACCGAGGTGCGAAAGCTGGCCGAGCGCTGCCGCGTCGCGGCGAGCGAGATCGGCGCGCTTTCGGTCGAGACGCTGAAGGCTTCGGGCGAGGCCGGCGAGCAGATCGAGCGGCTGACGCCGGAGATCCGCCGCACCGCCGACCTCGTCCAGGAGATCTCCGCCGCCATGCGGGAGCAGGACGCCCGCACCGGCGAGATCGACGGCGCGATCCGCGCGCTCGACCGGCGTATCGCCGAGAATGCCGGCTCGGCGCGGGAGGCGGCCGGCACGATGGGCCAGCTCCTGGCCGGCGCCGACGGGCTTCGCGCCCTCATCGCCCGGATCGGCGAGGGGGATGACGGCAAGGGCTCCGAGGCCGCGCCGGAGAGGCCCGCGCGCGCCGCCTGAGGACGCGCGCCGCGGCGAAGGTTTGTCGAAACCCCGCGCGGGGCGTAGAGGGCGCGCATGAGCGCCTTCCGATTCTCCCTCTCCGCCCGCGACGGCGCCGCCCGGCTCGGCCGGATCGAGACGCCGCGGGGCGAGATCCGCACCCCGGCCTTCATGCCCGTCGGCACCGCCGGCACGGTGAAGGCGATGACGCCGGAGAGCGTCGCCGCGACCGGCGCGGACATCGTGCTCGGCAACACCTATCACCTGATGCTGCGGCCGGGCGCCGAGCGGGTGGCGCGGATGGG
>CALFYQ010000187.1 GCA_937952085.1 uncultured Paracoccaceae bacterium
CCTCCTCTCAGCTTTGAGGGTTCGAGGATGTTTATATAAAACAGATCGTTAGCCAGGATTTCACCCTGAAATCCGCCATCACCCCACCGGCGAGATCACCCGGACCACCGCCGCCCCGGCGCGCATCTCGCCGCCCGCCCGGTCGAAGCGGAGATGCGCCAGGCCCTCGCCGCCGGCCACGGTGAAGAGCGTGCCGGCCGGCTTGCCGTCCGTCTCGACCGCCGCGCCCGGCGCCGCCTCGCCCTCGACCGAGACGCGCACGAGGCCCTTCTTCAGCTCCGTCTTGTGCTTCATCCGGGCGGTCACCTCCTGGCCGACATAGCAGCCCTTGCGGAAGTCCACGCCGTGCAGGCGTTCGAACCCGGCCTCGAGGATGTAGGTCTCGTCCGGCACCAGCTCCGCCCCCGTTTCGGGCACGCCGCGTCTCACCCGGAGCGCGTCCCACGCGGCCATAGAGGCACCCCTCGCCCAGGCCGGCGCGGGGGGCGGCGCGCCCCAGACCAGCCAGCCGAGGGCCGCGTCCCGCGGATCGGCCCGCGCGCCAGCCGGCGCCTCGGCCCCGGTCCAGAGCCCGACGCGAAGGTCGGTCGCGGCGATTTCGACCTTGCGGCGCAGCCTGTAGAGCGAGAGCCGCTGCGCCAGCGCCGCCGCCCGGTCCTCCGCCACGTCGATCAGGAGATCGTCGCCGTCGAGGCCGACGAAGAAGTCGAAGAGATACTTGCCCTGCGGGGTGAGGAGGGCGGCGTAGACGAGGCGCTCCCTGTCCAGGCCGCGAAGATCGTTCGTCACCAGATCCTGCAGGAAATCCCGCGCCTCAGGGCCGGAAAGGCGCAGCACCGCGCGGCCTGCATCGGGAATCCAGATTTCAGACATTCCTGAGCCCTTCGCCTCTTGCCGGGCGCGCCGCGTTTCGTCACGGTCGCGCCATCATCAAAACCGGGAGTGAAGATATGGACTCCAACGTCCTCCGCCATCCCTCGACCCACAACGAGCCGCACTGGGAGCTGCGCCGGGATCTCGCCGCCACGTTCCGCTGGTCGGTGAAGATGAACTGGCACGAGGGCGTGTCCAATCACTTCTCCGCCGTGGTGGACGACAGTGGGACGAAGTTCCTGATGAACCGGAACCAGATCCACTTCTCCAACATCACCGCGTCGAACCTGCTGCTGCTGGACGCCAACGACCCTGACGCGATGAAAGGCCCGGACGCCCCGGACCCGACCGCCTGGGCGCTCCATGGCGCGCTCCATCGCCGGGTGCCCTTCGCAAAGGTGGCGATCCATCTCCATTCGAAATACGCCACCGTGCTGGCGAGCCTCGCCGACAGCCGGCTGCCGGCGATCGACCAGAACTCCGCGATGTTCTTCGACCGGGTGGTGGTGGACGACGCCTATGGCGGCCTCGCCTTCGACGAGGAGGGCGAGCGCGTCGCCGGGCTTTTCACCGACCCGAAGAAGAAGGTCATGGTGATGGGCAACCACGGCATCATGATCCTCGGCGACAGCGTCGCCGACGCCTTCAACCGCACCTATTTCTTCGAGCGGGCGGTGGAGAACTACATCACCGCGCTGATGACGCAGAAGCCGCTCCGCTACCTTTCCGACGACGTGGCGAGGAGCGTCGCCGAGGAGACGGAGGCCTATCCCGAGCAGGCGACCCGTCACATGTCGGAAGTGCGCAAGGTGCTCGACAAGCTGGAGCCCGACTACGCGCATTGAGGCCCGGCGGCGGGCCCGCGCAGTGCGGGCGCCGCTCCAATGAAGCGAGGCCCCGGCGAACGCCGGGGCCTCTTCCGTTTCAGGTGGCTTCGCGCCGGCCCGCGCCGGCCCGGCCTCATTCGATCTTGAGCGCGACGAAGCGGAGGTCGGCGCCGGTCTGGACGAGGACCAGGACGGATTTCCGGCCCTCCTCCTTCGCCTTGGCGACGCCGCCGCGGACATCGGCCGGGGTCGCCACCGGCTCCTGCGCCACCTCGACGATCACGTCGCCCGGCCGCACGCCCTTCTCGGCGGCGGCGCCGGCGGCGTCCACCTCGACGACGAGGACGCCCTTCACGCCGTCCGCCAGGCCGTAATCCGCGCGGTTCTTCGCGGTAAGCGGCTCCAGCTTCATGCCGAGGGCGCTTTCGGCCGCGGCGGGGGCCTCGGGCCGGTCCACGTCCGGCTTGGCCGCCGACTCGCCCTCTTCGAGGAGGCCGAGCACGACCTTCAGCGTCTGGGTCTGGCCCTTCCGCCAGATGACGACGCGCACGTCCTTGCCGACGGCGGTCTCCGCCACCATCCGCGGCAGGTCGCGCATCTCGACGATGTCCTTGCCGTCGAAGCGGATGATGACGTCGCCGGCCTCGACGCCGCCGGTCTCGGCCGGGCCGGCCTCCGTCACCTCGGAGACGAGGGCGCCCGCCGGCTTCTCGAGGCCGAGCCCCTCGGCGAGTTCCGGCGTCACCTCCTGGATGCGGACTCCGAGCCAGCCGCGCCGCGTCACGCCGAATTCGCGAAGCTGCGCCACCACGTTCTTCACCAGCGCCGAGGGCACCGAGAAGCCGATGCCGATCGAGCCGCCGGAGGGGGAGATGATGGCGGTGTTCACGCCGATCACCTCGCCCGCCATGTTGAAGAGCGGGCCGCCCGAATTGCCGCGGTTGATCGCGGCGTCGGTCTGGATGAAGTCGTCATAGGGGCCGGAATTGATGTCCCGGTTGCGGGCCGAGATGATGCCGGCCGAAACCGAGCCGCCGAGCCCGAACGGGTTGCCGATCGCCAGAACCCAGTCGCCGACGCGCGAGGCCGCGCTGTCGCCGAACGGCACGAAGGCGAGCGGCGCCGGCGGGGTGACGCGCAGGAGCGCGATGTCGGTCTTGGAATCGGTGCCGATCAGCGAGGCCGGCAGCGAGGAGCCGTCGGAGAAGTTCACCACGATCTCGTCGGCGTTCTCGATCACGTGGTTGTTGGTGACGATGTAGCCCTCGGGGTCGATCACGAAGCCCGAGCCGAGCGAGTTGGTGGTGCGCGGCCCGCGGTTGCGGTCGCCGTCGAAGAAGTCCTTGAACAGCTCCTCGAAGGGGGAGCCCGGCGGAAGCTGCGGCCGCGGCCCGCGCGGCGTCGCCTCCACCACCTGGCTTGTGGAGATGTTCACCACCGCCGGCGACAGCTTCTGGGCGAGATCCGCAAAGCTTTCCGGCGCGGCCCGCGCCGGGCTCGACGCGGCGGTTGCGAAGGCGGCCGCCGTCACCGCGGCGAGAGCCAGCGCGCGGACCGGTCCGAGGGAAAGGGTCATCAGAGACATGCCTGGCCTCCTGTGCGGGTTGCCGCGCCGGCTTCGGCGCGGCGATCCGATGCTGCCGCCGGATTACGCCCCTCGGGGCGCGAATCCAATGTCGATGTCGCAGAGCGCGTCACGCCCGGGAGGCCCGTTCCGCCGCGGAAACGCGCGGGGTCATTCCCCGCGCGCCGCCGCGCCGCGATCGGCCTTCAGATAGTCGAAGAACTCGCTGTCGGGCGTCATCACGATGGAGGAATTGCCGCTCTTCAGCGCGGCCTCGTAGGCCGAGAGGCTGCGGTAGAAAGCGAAGAATTCCGGGTCCCGCCCGTAGGCCTCGGCGAAGACGGCGTTCCGCGCCGCGTCGGCCTCGCCTCGGACGATCTCGGATTCCTTCCGCGCCTCGGAGACGAGCTCCACGGCCTGCCGGTCCGCGGTGGCGCGGACGACCTGCGCCGCCTCGGCGCCGCGCGCCCGCTCGTCCGCCGCCTCGCGTTCGCGCTCGGCCTGCATCCTCGCGAAGGTGGCCTGAAGGTTCTGCTGCGGCAGGTCGGCCCGCTTGATGCGGACGTCGATCACCTGAACGCCGAGATTCTCGGCCGGGATGCGCGCCGCGTCGCGGATCGCCGTCATCATCCCGGACCGCTCGGCCGAGAGGATGTCTCGGCTGTTCACGTTGCCGAGGACGCCGCGGAGCGCGGCGTTGAGGATCGAGTCGAGCCGCTGGGCGCCGGCGATCTCGCCGCCGCCGGCGACGGCGAGGAGGAACTTCACCGGGTCGGTGATCCGC
>CALFYQ010000188.1 GCA_937952085.1 uncultured Paracoccaceae bacterium
CGGTCGAACGCTTGCGGTCGATCTCGGCGGCCTCGCGGGTCTTCTGGCTGGAGATGCGCTCCTTCTCGAGTTCGAGTTCGGCGGCGATCCGGGCCCGCTCCACCGCCTCGCGCCGAGCGATCTCGGCCGCCTCCACCTCGCGCTCCCGCGCGATGTCGCGGGACCGGACGGCCTCTTCCGCGGCGATCCGCTCCGCCTCGATCCTCATCGTGCGGGCGATCTCGCGGCCGCGCGTCTCTTCCTCGGCGGCGATGCGGCGCGCGTCGAGTTCGAGCTGCCGGGCGATGCGGGCGGCCTCGACCGCCTCCTCGGCCGCGACGCGGGCCTCGTCGATCACCCGGTTCCGCTCGATCTCGCGGCCTCGGGTCTCGCCGTCTGCGGCGATCCGCTCGGCGGCGAGGGCCTTCTCCCGGGCGATGCGCTGCGCCTCGACCGCCTTCTGCATGGCGATCTCGGCGGCCTCGACCGCCTCGGCGCGGGCGATCTCCCGCTCCCGCACCTGCTGGTCGGCGGCGATGCGCTCGGCCTCCAGCGTCTTCCGCTGGGCGATGCGGGCGGCCTCCACCGCCTGCTCGGCGGCGACGCGCGCCTCGTCGAGCGCCTTGTCGCGGGCGATCTCCTGCTCCCGCGTGGCGCCGTCGGCGGCGATGCGCTCGGCGGCCAGCGTCTTCTCGCGGGCGATGCGGGCGGCCTCGGTCGCCTCGCCGGCCGCGATCTCGGCGGCTTCGAGCGCCTTGGTCCGCTCGATCTCCAGCTCGCGGATGCGCCGATCCTCGGCGATCCGCGCCTCGTTGACCTCGGCGGCCTGGCTGATGCGGAGCCGTTCGGTCGCCTCGCGGGCGGCGATCTCCGCCTCCTCCCAGCCCTTCTGGCGGGCGATCTCCTGCAGGCGGATCGTCTCCTCGCCGCGGATGCGGGTCTGGTTGATGAGGAGGGTCTGCGCCATGCGCCGCTTTTCGGTCGCCTCGGCGGCTTCGATCTCGGCCTGGTTGATCTCCCGCTGGCGGGCGATCTCGGCGGCCTGGGTCTCCCGGTCCTTGGCGATGCGGGCCTCGGTGACGGCCTTCTCCTGCGCGATCCGCGCCGTCTCGACGGCTTCCCGCGCGGCGATGTCCGCCGCCTCGATGGCCTTGCGGCGGGCGATCTCGCGCGCCTCGGTCTCCTGCTCGTTGGCGATGCGCGCCTCGCGGATCGCGCGCTCCTGCAGGATCCGGGCGGTCTCCACAGCCTCCCGCGCCGCGATCTCCTCGGCCTCGTCGGCCCTGGTGCGGGCGATCTCGCGGGCGCGCACCTCGCGCTCCTTCACGATCCGGGCCTCGGCCAGCACACGCTCGTTGGCGATCCGCGCCGTCTCCACCGCCTCACGGGCGGCGATCTGCGCCTCCTCGGCCTCGCGCTCCCGGTCGGCGCGCTCCCGCGCCAGTTCGGCGCGCTGCTGCGCCCGGCGGAACTCGACCTCCCGCTCCTGGCTGAGCCGGGCCTCCTCGCTCTCCCGCTCGATGTCGAGGGCCTGCTTCTCGGCCTCGAGGTTGCGGGCGCGGATCAGGATCGTCGTCTCCTGCTCGATGTCGTTGCGAAGCTTCCGCCGCGCCTCGATGTCCTTGATGAGAGAAGTGAGGCCTTCCGCGTCGAAGCGGTTGGACGGGTTGAAATATTCCAGCGCGGTCTGGTCGATGTCGCGGATCGCGACGCTTTCGAGCTCGAGCCCGTTCTGCGTCAGGTCCTCCTGCGCCGCCTCCTTCACGCGGGCGACGTAGGAGCCGCGCTTCTCGTGCATCTCGCCCATGTCCATCTCGGCGGCGACGGCGCGGAGGGCGCTTTCGAACTTGCCGGCGAGGAGCGAGGCGAGCCCGTCCTCCTCCATGGTGCGCCGCCCGAGGGTGGAGGCGGCGATGGAGACGGCCTCACGCGAGGGCCGGACGCGGACATAGAATTCCGCCTCCACGTCCACCCGCATCCGGTCTCGGGTGATGAGCGCGTCGCCCTTCGTCCGCTCCACCCGGATCGGCACGGTGCTCATGTTCACCGGCGTGAAGTCGTGGATGATCGGCCAGACGAAGGCGCCGCCGTCGATCACCACCTTCTCGCCGAGAAAGCCGGTGCGGACGAAGGCGATCTCCTTCGTCGAACGGCGATAGAGCCATTGCATGACCCAGTAGACGATGGCGATGACGATCACCGCCACGATGAGCCAGAGTATCAACTGGCCGATCAGCTGCCCCGTCATGTCCGTTCCCTCCGTGCCTTACTTCCGGCCGATCCGCTTGAACGCGCGGGTCTGCTCCGTCATCGCCACCTCGGTCGGCAGTCGCTCCATCGAGGAGGCGCCGTAGAAGCCGTGGCAGAGCTTCGTGTTCTTCAGGACGAACTCGGCGTCCTCCGGCATGGCGACCGGGCCGCCATGAACGAGGACGATCGCATCCTTCTTCACCTTGAGCGCGGCCTCGGCCCAGCGGTCCACCAGCGCCGGGCAGTCCTTCAGCCCGAACGCCGTCTCCGCGCCGATGGTCCCGCCCGTGGTGAGGCCGAGATGGCAGACGATGATGTCTGCCCCCGCCTCGGCCATCGCCGTCGCGCTCTCCTCGTCGAAGACGTAGGGGGTGGTGAGCATGTCCTTCGCGGCGGCCTTGGCGATCATGTCGACCTCGTGGCCGAGGCCCATGCCGGTCTCTTCGAGCTGCGCCCGGAACGTGCCGTCGATCAGCCCGACGGTCGGGAAGTTCTGGACGCCCGAAAAGCCGATCCGCTTCAGATCGTCGAGAAAGACGTCCATCAGGCGGAACGGGTCGGTGCCGCAGACGCCGGCGAGGACCGGGGTATGCTTCACCACCGGCAGCACCTCCGCCGCCATCTCGACGACGATGGCGTTGGCGTCGCCATAGGGCATGAGGCCGGAGAGGGAGCCGCGCCCGGCCATCCGGAACCGGCCGGAATTGTAGATGACGATGAGGTCGATCCCCCCCGCCTCCTCGCATTTCGCCGAGAGGCCGGTGCCGGCGCCGCCGCCGACGATGGGCTCGCCGCGCGCCTTCATGGCGTTCAGCCGCTCCAGGATGTCCTTGCGGGGGATCATTTCCGGGCCTCCTTCCGGCGCTGGGGCCGGCCGCCCGCGATCTCGCGGAAGGCGGCGACGAGCGCGGCCGCGAAGGCCGGGTCGTTGATGTGGTGCGGCAGGCGGATCAGCCGCCGGTTGCCGTCCTGGAGCACCGTCGTCTCCAGCGCCGAGAAGAGCGCCTCGCGCGCCCGCGCGTCGTGGAAGGGCTGGCCCGGCGCGTCGAGCGCGGAGACGCCGCCCTCGGGCAGCAGGAACCTTACCGGCCCCGCCATCTCGTTCAGCCGCCCGCCGATCCAGCGGCCCATCGCGGCGCATTCCTCCGCCGTGGTCCGCATCAGCGTGACCTGAGGGTTGTGCGGGTGGAGCGTGCGGCCGCGATACTTTTCCGGAACCGTCTCCGGCGCGCCGAAATTCACCATGTCGAGCGCGCCGACCGAGCCGACATAGGGCAACCGCGCCCGGATGAAGGCGCCGAACCGGTCCTCCGTGGCGGGGAAGACCCCGCCCATCATCATGTCGCAGATCTCGGTCGTGGTGGCGTCGATCGCGCCGATCAGCCGGCCGCCATCGGCCAGCTTCTCCATCGCCCGTCCGCCGACCCCGGTCGCATGGAAGACGAGGCAGTCGTAATCCTCATGCAGCGCCTCGGCGACCTGCCGCACGCAGGGTGTGGTGACGCCGAACATGGTGAGGCCGACAGCCGGTTTCCGCGCCCCGCGCGGCCGGGCGGCGCGGCGGGCGCGGACCATGCCGACCATCGCCTGCGCGGCGTTGCCGAGCACGTCCTCGGTGATGGCGTTGAGGCCCTGAACGTCGGCCACCGAATGCATCATCATGATGTCGGCCGGGCCGACATATTGCCCGACCTCGCCGCTCGCCACCGTGGTGACGAGGAGCTTCGGCACGCCGACGGGAAGCGCCCGCATCGCCGGCGCGACCAGCGCCGCCGCGCCCGAGCCGCCGGCCGAGAGAACGCCCGCGATCCCCTGCTGGCGCACCACCCATCGGGAGAACGCCTCCGCCATCGCCGCCACCGCGCGGCCCCGGTCGCCGGTGAAGACACCCGCCGCGCCGCGCGGGTGGAAGGCGGCGATCTGGTGCGCCGGGATGTCCGCGCCGGTATGGGCGCCGGTGGTGGAGAGATCGACCAGCCGCACCGGCAGATCGGCGGCGCGGATCAGGTCGCGCAGGAAGCGAAGCTCGGCGCCCTTGGTGTCGAGCGTGCCGGCGACGAGGATCGTCTCCTGCCCCGGCGCGGCGAGGGGGCGAAGCTCCGCCTGTGGCGCGCCGAGCGGGCCGGTCGTCTGCGCCCGCGCCAGCCGCTCATGCTGCTCGACCGGGATCGGGCGGGACCAGCGGGTCGGTGGCTTGGGGTTGGAATCGTAGAGCTTGACGAGATGGGGCGCCGCCGGAGCCTCCGCCGACGCGGCCTCCCCGGGCGCCGCCGCCCCCGGCGCCTCCTCGTGGCCGTGCCGGCCGACGCCGAGCAGGCGCTGCTGCAATTCCCGGTCGGCGGCGAGCGCGGCAGAGGGGGCGACGCGGTTGATCCGCCCGTTCACCATGATCGCCACTTCGTCGGCGACGGCGCAGGCGACGCCGATGTTCTGCTCGATCACCAGCACGTCCATCGCCTCCTCCTCGGCGAGGCGATGCAGCATCTCCTCCACCTGGGAGACAATGACCGGGGCGAGCCCCTCGGTCGGCTCGTCC
>CALFYQ010000189.1 GCA_937952085.1 uncultured Paracoccaceae bacterium
TCGATCTCGGCTGCGCGCCGGGCGGCTGGCTGGAGGTGGCGATCCCGCGGATCAACGCGCTCGGCGAGAAATCCGGCAAGCGGATCGGCCGGATCGTCGGCGTCGATATTCAGGACGTGGATCCGATCGCCGGCGCGACGCTCCTGAAGCTCGACTTCCTCGAGGAGGGGGCGGACGAGGCAGTGAAGGCGGCGCTCGGCGGCGCGGCGGACGTGGTGCTATCCGACATGGCCCCGCCCGCCTCCGGCCACAAGCCGACCGACCATCTCCGCATCGTCGCGCTCTGCGAGGCGGCGGCGCATTTCGCCTTCGATGTGCTGGAGGAGGGCGGGACCTTCCTCGCCAAGGTCTGGCAGGGCGGCGCGGAGAACGAGCTTCTGGCCGAGCTGAAGCAGCGCTTCGCCAAGGTCGTCCACATCAAGCCGCCCTCCTCCCGCTCCGACTCGGCGGAGAAGTTCGTGCTGGCGACCGGCTATCGCGGCCTCCGGGAGGAGCGGGACGACGCTGCGTCAGGCGCGCCGGAGGCTTGACGCGCCCGGCGCCGCCCGCCTTGCTGACGACGACGCCGCGAAGACGGGTGACGGGATGGAACGGCTGATCGTGGGCGGCGCCTGCGGCTATTGGGGCGAGGCCCCGCACGCGACGGCGCAGCTTCTCGCGCATCCGGGCCTTAATGTCCTGATCTACGACTATCTCGCGGAGATCACGCTCTCGCTGATGGCGCGCGCCCGTGCGAAGGACGAGGCGGCGGGTTTCGCGCCCGATTTCGTCTCGGCCGCGATGGCCCCGAACCTCAAGGCGATCGCCGCGAAGGGCGTGAAGGTGGTGGCGAACGCCGGCGGGCTCAACCCCGAGGCCTGCGCCGCCGCGCTTCGGGCCGAGATCGCGAAACGAGGCCTGTCGCTCACGGTCGCCGTGGTGACGGGGGACGATCTGTCCGCCCGCGCCGGCGAATTCGCGGGCCGGGCGGAGATGTTCTCGGGCGCGGCCTTCCCGGCGCCGGAGAAGATCGCCTCGATCAACGCCTATCTCGGCGCCTTCCCGATCGCCGCGGCGCTCGGGGCCGGGGCGGATATCGTGCTGACCGGGCGCTGCGCCGACAGCGCGCTCGTCCTCGGCCCCTGCATCCACGCCTTCGGCTGGGGCGCGGCCGATCTCGACCGGCTGGCCGGCGGCTCCCTCGCCGGGCACATCCTCGAATGCGGGCCGCAGGCGACCGGCGGCAACTTCACCGACTGGGAGGCGGCGGGGGACATTTCCGAGATCGGCTATCCGGTGGCGGAGGTCGCGCCTGACGGAAGCTTCACGGTGACGAAGCCGGAGGGGACCGCCGGGCTCGTCACCAAGGCGACCGTCGCCGAGCAGATGCTCTACGAGATCGGCGATCCGCAGGCCTATCTCCTGCCCGATGTCACGGCCGATTTCTCCGAGGTCCGGATCGAAGCGGAAGGGCCGGGGCGGGTGCGCGTTTCGGGCGCGAAGGGGCGGGCGCCTTCGGGCAAGCTGAAGGTCTCGGCGACCTGGGCGGACGGGTTCCGCGCCGGATATCTCTTCCAGTTCAACGGCCGGGACGCGCGGGCCAAGGCCGAGGCCTTCGCCGCCACCGGCCTCGCCCGCGCGCGAAAGACGCTCCGCGCGATGAACGCGCCGGACTATTCCGAGACGCTGGTCGAGGTCTCCGGCGGGCGGCCCGGCGCCGGCGCCTATGAGGAGGTGCTGCTGAAGACCGCCGTGCGGCATGAGGATGCGCGGGCGGTGGGGCTCTTCCTCAAGGAGACGATGGGCGCCGGGCTCGCGACGCCGGCGGGGCTCTACGGCTTCACCGGGGCGGGGCGGCCGAAGCCCTCGCCGGTGGTGCGGCTCTTCTCCTTCCTGATCGACGCGGCGGAGGCGCCGGTTTCGGTCTCCGTCGAGGGCGAGGCGGTTGCCTTCGCACGGCCTGCGCCGCCGCCGCCCGCCGCGGCGCCCGCGCCGCATGAGGCGCCGGCCGCGAAAGGCGCGGCGACCGCCGAGCGGCCGCTCGAGGCGCTGGCCTGGGCGCGCTCGGGCGACAAGGGCGACGCGGCGAATGTCGGGATCATCCCGCGGCGGCCGGAATATCTGCCGTGGATCCGCGCCGCGCTGACCGACGCCGCGATCCGCGCCGCGATCCCGATGGCGAAGGGGCGGATCGAGCGGTTCCACCTGCCGGGCCTGCCGGCGATGAACCTCCTCCTCCATGAGGCGCTCGGCGGCGGCGGGATCGCCTCGCTCCGCGACGACGCGCAGGGCAAGGGCTACGCCCAGCGGCTCCTCGCGCTTCCGGTTCCCCTGCCCGCGGAGATCGCGCCATGAGTTTCGCCAGTGCGATCCGGCCCGCCTCGCCGGAGTTCGCCGCCAACGCGGCTGGAATGGCGGAACGCGTCGCCCGGCTCCGGGCGCTGGAGGCGCGGGCGGAGACCGAATCCGAAGCGGCCCGCCCGCGCATGGAGGCGCGGGGCCAGCTTACCCCGCGGGAGCGGCTGGCGCGGCTCCTCGACCCCGGCATGCCGTTCCTCAGGCTCCATTCGCTGGCCGGCTACATGGTCGACACGTCGAAGGAGGAGGCCTCGATCCCCGGCTCCTCCCTCATCGTCGGCATCGGCTTCGTCGCCGGCGCGCGCGTGATGGTCTGGGTCGACGACAGCGGCATCAAGGCGGGCGCGATGGGGGCGATGAGCGGGCCGGTCGCGCTCTCGATCCAGCGCATCGCGCTCCGGCAGAAGCTGCCGCTGGTGCATCTGGTGGAGAGCGCCGGGGCGAACCTGATGCGCTACCAGGTGGAGCACTGGGCCGATGGCGGGCGGATCTTCGCCAATCTCGCGCGGCTCTCGGCGGCGGGGCTGCCGACCGTCGCGGTGCTGCACGGCGCCTCGACGGCGGGCGGCGCCTACATGATCGGGCTTTCCGACTATGTGGTCGGCGTGAAGAAGCGCGGGATGGCGGCGCTGGCCGGCGCCGCGCTGGTGAAGGCGGCGACCGGCGAGGAGGCGGAGGAGCGGGCGCTCGGCGGCTCCGAGATGCATGCGGAGGTCTCCGGCCTTGTCGAGCATCTGGCGGAGGACGACGCGCACGGCGTGGCGCTGGCCCGCGAGGTGGTGGCCGGGCTCGGCTGGGGCCGCCGGCTCGCCCCGGCCCCGGCGCGGGCCTTCGCGCCGCCCGCGCTGCCGACGGAGGAGCTTGCGGGCGTCGTCCCCGCCGACCCGCGGGAGCCCTATGACGCGCGGGAGATCGTGGCGCGGATCGTCGACGGCTCCCGCTTCCGGGATTTCAAGCCGGATTTCGGCCGCTCCACGCTCTGCCTCCAGGCGGAGATCACCGGGTTTCCGGTCGGAATCCTCGCCAACAACGGCCCGATCGACCCGGCCGGGGCGCAGAAGGCCGGGCAGTTCCTGCAACTGATGGATCAGGCGGAGACGCCGCTCCTCTTCCTCCACAACACGACCGGCTATTTCGTCGGGACGGAGTACGAGCGGGCCGGGATGATCAAGCACGGCTCGAAGATGATCCAGGCGGTGGCGAACGTGCGCGTGCCGAAGATCGCCGTCCATGTCGGCGCCTCCTACGGCGCGGGGAATTACGGCATGGCGGGGCACGGCTTCGACCCCGACTTCCTCTTCGCCTGGCCGAACGCGCATACCGGGGTGATGGGCGGGGCGCAGGCCGCCGGCGCGATGGCTGCGGTGATGCGGGAAGGGGCGAAGCGGAAGGGCGCGCCGGTGGACGAGGCGGCGCTCGAGAGCCAAGAGGCGGCGATCCGCGCCGTCTTCGACCGGCAGTCGGACGCCTTCTTCACTTCCGGCCGCTGCCTCGACCACGGGGTGATCGACCCGGCGGATACGCGCCGCGTCGTCGCCTTCTGCCTCGAGACGCTGTCGGAGGCGAAGCGGCGGCGGCTCCAGCCGAACGCCTTCGGGGTGGCGCGGCTGTGAGCGGGCTTCCGTTCTCCCCCGCGCTCGACCTCGAGCTTGGCGCCGATGGCTGGCTGACCGTCTGGTTCAACGAGCCCGAACGACGGAACGTGCTGACGGGCCCGCGGGTGGAGGCGCTCGTCGCCCTCGCCGCGGCGCTGAAGGGGCGGCGGGACGTGCGGGGCGTGACCTTTCGCGGCCGCGGCGGGTTCTTCTGCGCGGGCGGGGACATCAAGGGCTTCCGCGCCGCGGTGGAAGGCGGGCGGGACGGCGCCTACGCGCTCTCAATGGCGGGGGCGGCCGCCTTCGGGGCGGTCGCGACGCTCGAACAGGTGACGGTGATGGCGATCGAGGGCGGCGCCTATGCCGGCGGGCTCGGCCTCGCGGCCTGCGGCGACCTGGCGATCGCCGAGCCCGGCGCGCGGTTCTCGCTGACGGAGGCGCGGATCGGCGTGGTGCCGGCGCAGATCGCGCCCTGGCTTCTCCGCCGCCTCGGCGCGCGGGAGACGCGACGGCTGATGCTGACCGCGGCGACGCTCGACGCCGCCGAGGCGAAGGCGGCGGGGATTCTCGACGAGGTGGCGGACGATCTCGACGGCGCGCTGGCGCGGGTGAAGGCGACCGTCCTCGGCTGCGGGCCGGGCGCGCTCGCGGCGACCAAGGCGCTCCTCGCCGATCTTCCCGGCCTCGACCGGGCGGGCGAGACGGCCCGCGCCGCCGGCGCCTTCGCCGACGCGCTCGTCTCCGAGGAGGGGCGGGAGGGCGTGGCGAGTTTTCTCGAAAAGCGGAAGCCGCGATGGGCGCCCGGAGGCGGATCATGAGTTTCGACGCCGTTCTCGTCGCCAACCGGGGCGAGATCGCCTGCCGGGTGATCCGCTCGGCGCAGGCGATGGGGCTTCGCGCCGTCGCGGTCCATTCCGCCGCCGACCGCGCCGCGCCGCACGTGGCGATGGCCGATGCGGCGGTGGAGATCGGCCCCGCGCCGGTCGGCGAAAGCTATCTCCGGGGGGAGCGGATCATCGAGGCGGCGCTCCGGGCCGGCGCCGGGGCGATCCATCCCGGCTATGGGTTCCTTTCGGAGAACGCCGGCTTCGCCGCGGCGGTGGCGGCGGCGGGGCTCGTCTTCGTCGGCCCGCCGGTCGAGGCGATCCGCGTCATGGGCGACAAGGCCGGCGCGAAGCAGGCGATGCGCGCCGCCGGCGTGCCGCTGGTTCCGGGCTATGACGGCGACGACCAGTCGGACGAGCGCCTGAAGGCCGAGGCCGCCGCCATCGGCTTCCCGGTGATGGTGAAGGCGAGCGCGGGCGGCGGCGGGCGGGGGATGCGCCTCGTGGAGGCGGCGGCGGACCTCGCCGAGGCGCTGACGCGCGCGCGGGCCGAGGCGAAATCCGCCTTCGGCGACGACCGGCTGCTGATCGAGAAGGCGCTGATCCGGCCCCGCCATGTCGAGATCCAGGTCTTCGCCGACGCGCATGGCGCCTGCCTCTGGCTCGGCGAGCGGGATTGCTCGGTGCAGCGCCGCCACCAGAAGGTGATCGAGGAGGCGCCCTCGCCGGCCGTCTCCGCCGATCTCCGCCGCCGGATGGGCGAGGCCGCGCTCGCCGCGGCGCGGGCGGTGGATTATGTCGGGGCCGGCACGGTGGAGTTCCTGCTCGACGCGGAGGGCGGCTTCCACTTCCTCGAGATGAACACCCGCCTCCAGGTGGAGCACCCGGTGACGGAGATGGTGACGGGGCTCGACCTCGTCGCTCTCCAGCT
Source organism: uncultured Paracoccaceae bacterium (assembly GCA_937952085.1). GTDB lineage: Bacteria > Pseudomonadota > Alphaproteobacteria > Rhodobacterales > Rhodobacteraceae > Pikeienuella. Next base: position 5,688 of record CALFYQ010000189.1, read on the forward strand.
TCGCGTCGCCCGCGGCGAGGCGCTGCCGCTGACGCAGGACGAGGTGCGGCTCGACGGCTGGGCGATCGAGGCGCGGCTCTACGCCGAGGACGTTCCGGCCGGGTTCCTGCCCTCGACCGGGGCGATCGGGCTCTGGCGGCCGGCTTCGGGCGCGGGCGTGCGGATCGACGGCGGCATCGCCGAGGGCGGCGAAGTCTCCCCCCACTACGACCCGATGCTCGCCAAGGTGATCGCCCACGGGCCGAGCCGGGAGGCGGCGCGGCTTCGCCTGATCCGCGCGCTCCGCGAGACGGCGCTGGTCGGGCCCGAGACCAACGCCGCCTTCCTGATCGAGGCGCTTTCTCGACCTGCCTTCGCGGAGGGCGGCGCCACGACGGCCTTCATCGGCGAGGAATGGCCGGAGGGCGTTCCCGCCGCGCCCGTCGCGGAGGAGGACTGGGCGCTCGCCGCCGCGCTCGCGCTCCGCGCCGAGGCCGAGGCGGCCCGCGCCGCCGCCGGCGACGTGGCGGAGGAGCTGATGTACTGGCGCTCCGACGGGCCGGCGGCCGCCCATATCGCCCTCGCCTGCGGCGGCGAGCGGAGAGAGCTTCATGCGCATCCCGCTCCCGGCGGCTGGCGCGTCGGCGAGGTGGAGATCGTTTTCGAGGCCGAGGGGCGCGCGCTTGCCGATGGCGCCCGGGTCGCCTTCGCGGCGAAATGCGCGCCGGGCGGCGACGTGCTTCTCGCGCGCGACGGGCGCGGGCTCCGCTTCACCCGCCCGCGCCCCGGAGCCGCGGCGGCGGAGGGCGCGGAGGGTCTCGTCCGGGCGCCGATGCCGGGGCTCGTGGTGGAGATCCGGGTGGCCGAGGGCGACCTGGTGGAGGCGGGCCAGCCGCTCGCGGTGATCGAGGCGATGAAGATGCAGCACCGCGTCGCCGCGCCCTTCGCCGGCCGGGTCGCCCGGATCGAGGCGGCGGCGGGCGCGCAGGTCGCCGCCGGCGCGCCGCTGGCGGAGATCGAGGCCGGGGGCTGAGCGACGCGCTGAGGGGCGCGGCCGCCCCTGGGTGGGCGCCCGCTCTGGCCGGCATAGGCGCTTTATGGCGTCGCCCCGACCTCGGGCCGATCCGCTTGTGAGGATCGGGGCCCGCCCGCCCGCTTGGAGGGGCGGGCGCGGCCCGGGCTGGTCGCCCGGGCCCGGGAGGGATGGCGAGGGCGCGACCTAGTTCCCGCCGATAAGGGCGAGAGGTCTAAGCGACACGCCGTCCCCGCGCGCCAGCGCGCGCTTCGGGCGACGGGCCCGGAGGGTCCCCGAGCCCGAAGCGGGCAACTTCAGACGCCGCCCCAGATCGCCTCGGCGGTCTTCACCACAAGGTCGAGCTTCCGGCGCTGGTCGTCCAGCGTGATCGAGTTGCCCTCCTCGGTGGAGGCGAAGCCGCATTGCGGGGCGATGCCGAGCTGGTCGAGATCGGCGTATTTGCCGGCCTCGTCGAACTTCCGCTTCAGGTCGTCCAGCTTCTCCAGCGTCCCGGTCTTGGTGGTGATGAAGCCCGGCATCACCCGCTGCTTGCCCTTCGGCAGAAGCCGCAGCGGCTCCAGCCCGCCGGCGCGGTCGCTGTCATACTCCATGAAGAAGATGTCGACGCCGGTGGAGAAGATCGCCTCGGCGGCGAGGTCATAGGCGCCCGTCGCGGCGTGGGTCGACTTGAAGTTGCCGCGGCACATGTGCATGCCGATCACCATGTCGGCCGGCCGGTCGGCGATGGCGGTGCGCATCATCCAGGCGTAGCGGTCGATCAGCCAGTCCGGGTCCTGCCCCAGCGCGGCCTTGTCGGCGCGGTGCTTCGGATCGCAGAGATAGGCGAAGAAGATGTCGTCGAGCTGGAGATAGCGGCAGCCGGCCTCGTAGAATTTCGCCACGGCCTTCTTGTAGGTGCGCGCGATGGCCTCGAAGAGCGCGTCCGGGTCCCTGTATTCGGGCGGCGCGATGTCCTCCGGCGCGGTGCGGAAATGGACGCAGGACGGGCCGGGAATGGAGATTTTCGGCGTCGCCTTCGTATGCGTGGCGACGAACTTGAAATGGTCCAGCATCGGGTGGTCGTCGGGGAAGTCGAGCGGGCCGGTGATGGTCGGGAAGATCGGCCGGAGCTTCACCCCGGCGAACTGCACGCCCTCGTCGCGCTCGACCAGCTCGAAGCCGTCGAGCATGCCCATGAAGTCGTAGTGCCAGAAGGAGCGGCGCGCCTCGCCGTCGGTGATCGCCTTGATCCCCGCCTCTTCCTGCATCCGGATGACGGAGGGGATCTCCCGATCCTCGATCTCCGTCAGCTCCTCGGCGGAGAGGCGCTTCTCCTCGAAATGCGCCTTGCGGGCGGCGGTGATCGCGGCCGGGCGCAGGAGGCTGCCGACATGGTCGGCGCGGAACGGGGGCGTGTCGGGCATCTCTCTCCTCCGGCCGTCTTGACGCGGCCGGAGGGGTTCTAGCGCGGTTTCGCGGCGGGGCGAACCCCGGTCAGTAGCGGTAGTGATCCGGCTTGAACGGGCCTTCGACCGTCACGCCGATATAGTCCGCCTGCTCCGGCTTCAGCTCGGTCAGCTTCACGCCGATCCGGGCGAGGTGGAGCCGGGCGACCTTCTCGTCGAGATGCTTCGGCAGGACGAAGACCTCGTTCTTGTACTCGGCGCCCTTGGTGAAGAGCTCGATCTGCGCCAGCACCTGGTTGGTGAAGCTGGCCGACATCACGAAGGAGGGGTGGCCGGTCGCGTTGCCGAGGTTGAGGAGCCGCCCCTCGGAGAGGAGGATCAGCCGAGCGCCCGAGGGCATCTCGATCATGTCCACCTGGTCCTTGATGTTGGTCCACTTGTGGTTCTTCAGGGCGGCGACCTGAATCTCGTTGTCGAAATGGCCGATGTTGCCGACGATGGCCATGTCCTTCATCTCGCGCATGTGCTCGATGCGGATCACGTCCTTGTTGCCGGTCGTGGTGATGAAGATGTCGGCGGTCTTCACCACGTCCTCGAGGGTGACGACCTCGTAGCCGTCCATCGCCGCCTGCAGCGCGCAGATCGGGTCGATCTCGGTCACCTTCACGCGGGCGCCGGCGCCGCGGAGCGAGGCGGCGGAGCCCTTGCCGACATCGCCATAGCCGCAGACGACGGCGACCTTGCCGGCCATCATCGTGTCGGTGGCGCGGCGGATGCCGTCCACCAGCGATTCCTTGCAGCCGTACTTGTTGTCGAACTTCGACTTGGTGACGCTGTCGTTCACGTTGATCGCCGGGAACGGCAGGTGGCCCTTCTCCATCAGCTTGTAGAGCCGGTGGACGCCGGTCGTCGTCTCCTCCGAGACGCCCCTGATCATCTTGCGCTGCTTGACGAACCAGCCCGGCTCCTCGGCCATGCGCTTCCTGATCTGGGCGAAGAAGTAGATCTCCTCCTCCGACTGCGGGGTCTCGATGAGGGAGGTTTCGCCCTCCTCGACCCGCGCGCCGATGAGGACATACATCGTCGCGTCGCCGCCATCGTCGAGGATCATGTTCGCGCCGCCCTCGGGGAAGCGGAAGATCCGGTCGGTGTAGGACCAGTATTCCTCCAGCGTCTCGCCCTTCACGGCGAAGACCGGCGTGCCGCCCGCGGCGATCGCGGCGGCGGCGTGGTCCTGCGTCGAGAAGATGTTGCAGGAGGCCCAGCGCACATCGGCGCCGAGGGCGACCAGCGTCTCGATCAGGACGGCGGTCTGGATCGTCATGTGGAGGGAGCCGGCGATGCGCGCGCCCTTCAGCGGCTTCGAGGCGCCGTATTCCGCGCGGAGCGCCATCAGGCCGGGCATCTCCGTCTCGGCGATGTCGAGTTCCTTGCGCCCGTAAGCCGCAAGCGCGATGTCCTTGACGACGTAGTCGGTCATGTCCGCTCCTCTCAAACCGGCCGCGATCTACCAGAGGGGCGGCGCCGCCGCAACGCGGCGGGGCGCGCCGGGAGTTAGGAGGCGCGGCGCGCTCCTGTCGCGCCGGCCGTTCCCCGCGGGCGAGCGGCGCGCGAAGGGGCGCGACCGCCCCTGGGTGGGCGCCCGATATGGCTGGAATAGGCCCTTTATGGCGTCGCCCCGACCTCGATCCGAGCCTCGTGTTTCGGCCGGGGAGCGCCCGCCCGCTTGGAGGGGCGGGCGCGGCCCGTGTTGGTCGCACGGGCCGGGGAGGGTGGGAGCGCGCGCACGAGTTCCCCGCGTTGTGGAGAGACCATGACCAAGCCGGCGCGCAGCGAGCCCTCGCCTCGCGCACCTAGCCTGCGATCAGCCCCCTGGCCCGCCTCACCGCCTCGGCCCGCTCCGCCGCGAGCGCCGGGCGGGTGCCTTCGAGCCGGAGCAGCCCGCCTTCCCATCGCGCGAGCCCGCGGGCGACGAGCGTTTCGTGGAGCGCGGGCAAGTTCGGCGGCGGGGCGAGGAGGCCGCGATTGCCGCCTTCCGCCAGCCAGCGCCGGCCGGGGCCGGTCGCCCGGACGGCGCGGAGCCAGCCCGGCTCCGGCGCGGGCAGGAGCGAGACCGGCGCGCCGGTCGCCGCCGCATCTGAGAGGAGCGAGACGCTGTCGCCCGAGACGAGGATCGCCCCGGCCTCCGCCAGCCGGGCGCGATAGGGGTTGCCGGCGCCCTTCGCCGCCCGGAAGTCGAAGACCTCCGCGCCCGGAATCCGAGCGGCGAGACGGGCGCCCGCGCCGTCCGGGCTCCGCGGCGAGGTGAGGATCGTGAGCGGCAGGCCGGTTTCCGCCGCGAGCCGTTCTGCGGCCCCGGCGAAGGCGTCGAGAAAGGCGGGGGGCGTACGCGCCGCCCAGCTCGGCCCGCCGAGCAGCGCCAGCGCCCGCCGCGGCGCCGCCTCCGGCGCCTCCGGCGCGAAGGGGAGGGCGAGGGTGAGGACGTTCGCGGCCGCCGGCAGGCCGTATTGCGCCGTGGTCAGCACGAGGTCGAACCAGCCGAGCGGCGCGCGCGGCCGCCCGATCCAGAGAAGGCGCGCGACGCCGGCGGAGGCCTCCGCGATCCAGCGCGCGACGGGCGCGTTCCGCCGGCCGACGCCGATCACGAGGCGGGGCCAGGGCGGGGCGAAGCCGGGCGGCTCCGTCAGCGAGACGAGGGAGCCGCCGCGCCAGCCGGCGGGAATCTCCCGCAGGAGGTTGTGGGCGAGGGCGATTTCCCGCGCCGCGCCGCCGATCTCCGCCGCCAGCGCCCTTGCCTGCGCGTTGTCCCCGGCGTTGCGGCCGAGGAGGAGCCAGATGGCGCTCACCGGCCCGCCCGGCGGGGCTTCACGACCAGCGTATGACGGAGGACGAGGAGCCGGTGGAGGAGGAGCAGCGCCTGCCGCCCGAACATCGCCCAGCCGGCGCCGACGAGGCCGAGCCAGAGCATCATCGGCCAGAAGGCGAGGCAGAAGAGCGCCGTGGAGATCACCGCCGACCAGAGGAGCGCCTTCTCCTTCCGGATCGTCAGCATCACCGGCTCGATCGCGAAACCGAGCGCGAGGAGCGCCGCGGCCGGCCCGGCGACGGCGAGGAGCGGGCCGGCCGGCGCCGCCTCCGGCCCGAAGAGGACGGTCATGATCGTCTCGCCGGCGAGGACAAGCGCCAGCGAGAAGGCCCCGAGCCCAGCCCCGGCCAGCGCCAGCGTGCGGAGGAGGAGCCTCAGGATCGCGCTCCGGTCCCCCCGCGCCTCCATCCAGGCGAATTCCGGAAAGATGATCGGGCCGAGAAGGCCGTTCGCCCGGTTGAGCGTCTCGGTCAGCTGGCGGACGAGGCCGAACAGCCCCGCCGCCGCCGGGCCGAGCGCGGCGCCCACCGCGAGGACGGTGGCGTGGCTGAGGATCGTCTCCATCGTCGAGGTGGCGTTGAGGACGACGACGAAGCGCCAGATCCGCGGGAAGCCGGCGGTCAGCTCCGCCCACGAGCCGCGAAGCTGCGGCGCGATGCGGCGGCGGCGAAGCTCCGCCGCCGCGGCGATCATCAGCTGGAAGCCGGAAAGGAAGGAGGCGGCGACCCAGACGAGGATCAGCTCCTCAAGCCCGCCGTCGAAGGCCCAGACGAGCGACGCCCCTCCGAATCGGAGGATCGCGTTCAGCGCGTGCTGGCGCACCATCACGCCGAACCGGTCATAGAGCCGCAGCACCCCGGTCGGCGTGGCGTTGGTGATGAAGGGGATCGTCAGCACCATGAAGGGCGCCAGCGCCGCCGCCTCGGGCGGCCAGTCCAGCCAGCGCTCCATCAGCGGCAGGAGGAGAAGGCCGAGCCCGACCGAGGCGCCGAGGCCGATCGCGTCGATGCGGAGGGTGAAGCCGAGGAGGCGGCGGAAATCGGCGTCGCGCCCCTCGGCCGTCGCCTCGGCGCCGAACTTCGTCACCGCGGCCCAGGACTGGAACTTGAGGAGGCCGGCGATCAGCCGCGCATAGGCCTGAAGCAGCGCCACGACGCCGAAGGCCTCGACGCCGACCGCCCGCACCGCCACCGCGGCCGCGGCGAGATTGACGAGGCCGAAGACGGCCCGCCCGCCGAGGATCATCGCGGCGTTGCGCTTGATCCGCCGCCAGACCCCGCCATGGCCCTGCGGCGCCGGGCGCGGCTCGTCGTTCATCCGGGCTCCTCCGGTCACGGCGCTGGCCAGCCGCGGGTGGGCTCGTTATATGAGCGTCGCATTCGCCCGCAAGGGCCGCGTTTCGGTGGAGCCGTGAATGAACGGGACCAGGAAGCCTGTCGTCTACATCCACACCAACGACCAGCAGATGGTCGGGGCCGTCGTGGCGCGGCATTCGCTGCGCCGGCGGGCCGCGGACCCGGAGGCGTTCGACGTCGCCATCCTGCGGCGGGAGGACTTCCCGATCTTCGAGAGCTTCGCCGGGCGGAAGTTCCTTCGCGCCGGCGGCTGGCGGGTCTGGCGGAACGACGACCTGCAGAGCTTCACGCCGCTCCGCTTCGCGCCGCCGGAGATGATGGGCTACGAGGGCCGCGCCGTCGTCATCGACCCGGACGTCTTCGCGGTCGGCGACGTGATGGAGCTGATCAACCGGGACATGGGCGGCAAGGCCGTCCTCGCCCGGCCGCGGCCCGGCCATAACGGCCGGCAGGACTACATGGCCACCTCCGTCATGCTGATGGAATGCGCGAAGCTTGCCCACTGGCGCTTCGCCCAGCAGTTCGAGGCGATGTTCCGCGGCGAGCTCGACTACGAGGACTGGATCATCCTCGCGAAGGAGCCGGCCGGCACGGTCGGCGCGCTCGAGGAGGTCTGGAACCATTTCGACCGGCTGACGCCGGAGACGCGCCTCATCCACAACACCAAGCGCGCCACCCAGCCCTGGAAGACCGGCCTGCCGATCGATTTCACCAACCGCGTGCCGCTGATCGGCAAGTGGTGGCCGAACGCCGGCATCCGCCTGCCCGGCCGCTACAAGAAGCACCCCGATCCGCGGCAGGAGGCGCTCTTCTTCGCCTATCTCGCCGAATGCCTCGACTCCGGGGAGATCTCCGAGGCCGACGTGAAGCGGGAGATGGCGAAGAACCATGTCCGGCATGACGCGCTGGAGCGGGCGAAGGCGGCGCCCTCGCTCGATTCGATCCTCGACGAGGTGAAGCGCGCCGCCTGAGGCCGCGTGATCCTAGCCGCCGCGCTGGCGCTCGACGCCGCCTTCGGCGAGCCGGAGGCGCTCTGGCGGCGCGTTCCGCACCCGGTCGTGCTGATCGGCCGCGCCATCGACGCGCTCGACGCGCGCTGGAACCGCGGGCCCGACCGGAAGGCGAAGGGCGTGGCGGCGCTGATCGTCGTTGGCGGCGGCGCGGCGCTCATCGGCGCGGCGCTGGCGGCGCTTCCCTTCGGCTGGCTCTTCGAGCTTCTCGGCGCGGCGATCCTCCTCGCGCAGCGGAGCCTCGCCGACCACGTCTCCGCCGTCGCCGCGGGGCTCGACCGTTCGCTCGAGGCGGGGCGGGCGGCGGTGGCGAGGATCGTCGGGCGCGATGTCTCCACCGCCGACGAGGCCGCCGTCGCGCGCGCCGCGATCGAGAGCGGGGCGGAGAACTTCTCCGACGGGGTGGTCGCCCCGGCCTTCTGGTTCGCGCTTTTCGGGCTTCCGGGTCTTCTCCTCTACAAGGCGGTGAACACGGCGGATTCGATGATCGGCCACCGGACGCCGCGGCACGAGGCATTCGGCTGGGCCGCGGCGCGGGCGGACGACCTGATGAACCTCGCGCCGGCGCGGCTTTCGGCGCTGATCCTCTCGCTGGCGGCGGGCGGGCTCGGCGGCTGGCGGATCGCGCGCCGCGACGCGGCGCGGCACCGCTCGCCGAACGCCGGCTGGCCCGAGGCGGCGATGGCCGCGGCGCTCGGCGTCGCGCTCTCGGGTCCGCGGCGCTATCACGGCGTGACGACGGACCAGCCCTGGCTCTTCGCCGAGGGGCGGCGGGCGGCGGGGCGGGCGGATATCCGCGCGGCTTCGCGGCTCCTCTGGCGGGGATGGAGCCTTCTCCTCGCCCTCGCGCTCCTTCTTTCGCTGGCCTGAGAGCGGATGGCGCGGCCCGGCGACCCGCCGCCCGACCGCTGAGGCGGAACGCGAAGGGCCCGCGCCTTCTGGCGCGGGGCCCCCGATCCCTCGGCGGCGCGCTCGGCGCCGCGATCACTCGAAGAGGAGCGATGGCAG
>CALFYQ010000190.1 GCA_937952085.1 uncultured Paracoccaceae bacterium
CGGTTGTCCTGCGTCTCGCGGCCGGAGGAGGCCGGTCGGAAACGCTGGACTCTTGTCGGTCGATCCGGATCGAATCCATCGGCCGCCGACGGGACTCAATCTGGCGCCCCGAGGTTGACAAAACGCGAACATCCGCTGTTGCCGCACCCTGACAGGGGGCCTAGCTATGAGGGTCAGGAAAGGCCCGCCCATGACCGTCGACACCCTCGTCACCGTTCCCCAGCCGCGCCGCCGCGAAAAGCTCGAAGGCGGCGTGCGGATCGTGATGGAGACCGAATTCTCCCCGGCCGGCGACCAGCCGACCGCCATCGCCGAGCTTTCCGCGGGCGTGAACGCCGGCGAGCGGGATCAGGTGCTGCTCGGCGCCACCGGCACCGGCAAGACCTTCACCATGGCGAAGATCATCGAGGCGACCCAGCGCCCCGCGATCATCCTCGCCCCGAACAAGACGCTGGCCGCGCAGCTTTATGGAGAGTTCAAGTCGTTCTTCCCAAATAATGCGGTCGAATACTTCGTCTCCTACTACGACTACTACCAGCCCGAAGCCTATGTCCCGCGCTCCGACACCTACATTGAGAAGGAAGCGCAGATCAACGAGCAGATCGACCGGATGCGCCATTCGGCCACCCGGGCGCTCCTCGAACGCGACGACGTGATCATCGTCGCCTCCGTCTCCTGCATCTACGGCATCGGCGCAGTCGAGACCTACGGGGCGATGACGCAGGATCTGAAGGCGGGCGAAAGCTACGCCATCCGCGACGTGGTGCGGGAGCTGATCGCGCAGCAGTACCGGCGCAACGACGCCGCCTTCCAGCGCGGCGCCTTCCGCCTCAAGGGCGACACGCTGGACCTCTGGCCGGCCCATATGGAGGACCGCGCGCTCCGCTTCGCCTTCTTCGGGGACGAGCTGGAGGCGATCTCGGAATTCGACCCGCTGACCGGCGAGAAGACAGGCAAGCTCGACCGCGTCCGCATCTACGCCAATTCGCACTACGTCACGCCGCGGCCGACGCTCAACCAGGCGATCAAGCAGATCAAGGCGGAGCTTCGCATCCGGCTCGATCAGCTCGTCGCCGAAGGGCGGCTCCTCGAAGCGCAGCGCCTGGAGCAGCGCACCAATTTCGACCTCGAGATGATGGAGGCGACCGGCTCCTGCGCCGGGATCGAGAACTATTCCCGCTATCTCACCGGCCGCCAGCCGGGCGAGCCGCCGCCCACCCTCTTCGAATACATCCCCGACAACGCCATCGTCTTCGCCGACGAGAGCCATGTCTCGGTCCCGCAGCTCGGCGCCATGTACAAGGGCGACTACCGGCGGAAGTTCACGCTGGCCGAGCACGGCTTCCGCCTCCCCTCCTGCATGGACAACCGCCCGCTCAAGTTCGAGGAATGGGACGCGATGCGGCCGCAATCCGTCTTCGTCTCGGCGACGCCGGGGGCCTGGGAGCTGGAGCGGACCGGCGGCGTGTTCTCCGAGCAGATCATCCGGCCGACCGGCCTCATCGACCCGCCGGTCGAGGTGCGCCCCGTCTCCACCCAGGTGGACGATCTCCTCGACGAGGTGAAGCGGGTGGCGAAGGCGGGCTATCGCGCCCTCGTCACCGTGCTGACGAAACGCATGGCGGAGGACCTGACCGAATACCTCCACGAGCAGGGCGTCCGCGTCCGCTACATGCATTCCGATATCGACACGCTGGAGCGGATCGAGATCCTGCGGGACCTCCGGCTCGGCGCCTTCGACGTTCTCGTCGGAATCAACCTCCTCCGCGAGGGGCTCGACATTCCCGAATGCGCGCTGGTGGCGATCCTCGACGCCGACAAGGAGGGGTTCCTCCGGTCCGAGACCTCGCTCGTCCAGAGCATCGGCCGCGCGGCGCGGAACGTGGACGGCCGCGTCATCATGTACGCCGACAAGGTGACGGGCTCGATGGAGCGCGCGATGCGGGAGACCGACCGCCGCCGCGAGAAGCAGCTCGCCTACAACGCGGCGCACGGCATCACGCCCGAAAGCGTGAAGAAAAACATCAGCGACATCCTCCAGTCCGTCTATGAGCGGGACCATGTGACCGCCGACATCAAGGTCGGCAAGGCGGCGGTGGGCGGCAACCTCAAGGCCCATCTCGACGCGCTCCGGAAGGACATGATGAAGGCCGCCGAGAACCTCGAATTCGAGGAGGCCGCGCGGCTTCGCGACGAGATCAGGCGGCTCGAAGCGGTGGAGCTGGCCGTGGCGGACGACCCGCTGGCGCGGCAATCGGCGGTGGAGGAGGCTTCGGGCCCGGGCAACTCCTCGCCGCGCGCCAGGGGACGCAGCAGCGCCGGCAAGGCCGGCACGCGGGTCTATCGCGGCAAGAGCCGGACGCGGTGACGCGGCGGGCGGCGTGACGGCGCTGGCGTTCGGCGGGCCGGAGATCGCCGCGGCGGCGCTCCTGCTCGCCGCGCCCGTCGCCGGGGCCGCGATCCGCCGCTACGTCCTCGCCCTGCCGGAAGACGGGCCGGGGGCCGGGCCCCTTCTCCGCCGGCCCGTCACGGAAGCCGCGGCCTTCGCCGTCGCGCTCCCGGCGGCGCTCGCCGCGCCCGGCTGGCTCGCGCCCGTCTCGGCGCTTCTCGGCCTCGCGCTCCTCGCCCTCGCCCTCGCCGATCTCCGGGCGATGCTGCTGCCGGATGCGCTGACCCTGCCGCTCCTCGCCGCCGGGCTCGCCGTCGCGGCCGTCGAGGGGGCGCTGGCGGAGCGGGCGATCGGGGCGGCGGCGGCCGGCGGGCTCGGCGCCGCGGTGGCGCTTCTCTATGCGCGGCTCCGCGGGCGCGAGGGGCTCGGCTGGGGCGATGTGAAGCTCCTGGCGGCGGCGGGCGCCTGGCTCGGCTGGCGGGCGCTGCCGGACTATCTCCTCCTCGCCGCCGGGGCCGGCATCCTCGCCGCCCTCGCCCTCCGCGCCTCAGGGCGCGCCGGGGCGCTCCGCGCCGAGAGCGAACTTCCCTTCGGCCTCTTCCTCGCCGCGGCGCTTCAGATCCTCTGGCTCCACGGCCGCGCCTTCTGAGGCGCCGCGCCAACGGAAAAGCCCGGCCCGCCCCTCGCGGAGCGCCCGATAGGCCCGCGGCTCGAACATGTAGCCGAACTGGCCGGTGAGCGTGGGGCGGATCGCGTCGGAGACGCCGAGCGGCGCGTCGCAGCGCCCCGGCACGCGCCAGGTGCCGAACACCCGGTCGAAGAGCGCGAAGACCGTGGCGAAATTGGCCTGATAATAGAGCGGGTCGTTCGCATGGTGCCAGCGATGCATCGCCGGCGAGACGAAGACGCGCCCGAGCGGCCCATACGTCCAGGGCAGTTCGGCATGGATGAAATAGCCGTAATAGTGCCGCACCAGCCCGTTCGCGACGACCGCGTAGGCCGGCAGCCCGGCGGCGAGAAGGACAGCGCTGTCGAGCGCGAAGGTCGTCACCCGGTTGAGCGGGTGGAACCGCTCCAGCGTCAGCCAGTTCATCTCCTCGTCGGAATGGTGGACCGCGTGGGAAGGCCAGAGGAGCGGCGTGTGCTCGAAGCGGTGCCGCCAGTAGCCGATGAAATCGCCGATGAAGACGGCGGCGAAGACGACAAGGAGGGGCGGCGCCGCGGCCCAGACTCCGGGCTCGACCAGGACGAGGCCCCATCGCCCCGCCGCCCGGTGCATCGCCTCCGAGAGAAGCGCGATCCCCGGCACCACGAGGATCACGTTGAAGAGCATTATCTGGAGGTTGAGCGCGCTCTGCCGGGCGACGCGGCCGATCTCGCCGACGAAGGCGCGCCCCCTCGCCGCGAGGCCGAGCGCGACGAAGAAACAGAACGGCAGGATGAGCGCCTCGAGCGCCTCCAGCGCCGCGCGGGAGGCCGCGATCAGAAACCCCGCGCCGCCTTCGATCATCCGCCCCGCTCCTTTCCGCCGCGCCTGCCGCGGACGCGTTGTGCCCCGGCAAGGTTTCAAAAGTGCGGACGGAGCCGCCGGCGCGCGGCCGCAGCCGAAACGGCGCCATGGCCATCCGGACCGAAGCCCCGTCTCCGCCCGGCCCGGGCCTAGCGACGCGGCGGGCGCCGCCGCCCTAAACTTGCAATAATTCGCAATCATGATTATGATTGCATCTCATGGAAAACGATACGCTCGAACTCGCGCCGGAAACCGCGGCGATGCTGCGGGCCGCGGCGGAAGCCTCGGACTTTCTCAAGCGGCTGTCGCACCCTTCGCGGCTCGCCATCGTCTGCGCCCTCGTCGAGGGGGAGCGGTCGGTGCGGGAGCTGGAGGACAGCCTCGGCCTTCGCCAGCCCGCCCTCTCGCAACAGCTCGCGGAGCTACGCGAGGCCGGGATGATCGAGGGCCGCAAGGAATCGAAATCCGTCTACTACCGCCTCGCCGACGGGCGCGCCGCCACGCTCGTCGCCTGCCTCCACCAGCTCTTCTGCCCAACGGACCAGGACAAATGACCGAATTCACCCCCATCGCCTCGCTGCTCGGCGGCGCCCTGATCGGGCTCTCCGCCGCGCTGCTGCTGCTCCTCGAAGGGCGGATCGCCGGCATCTCCGGCATCGCGTCGCGCCTTCTGCCGCCGCTGAAGGGGCCGGGCCTCTCAGGCCGCGCCGGGTTCGTGCTCGGGCTCGTCGCCGCGCCCTTCGCCTGGATGGCGGCGACCGGCGCCGAGGTGGTTCAGACCGTCTCCGCCAACGTGCCGCTGATGATTGTGGCGGGGCTCCTCGTCGGCTTCGGCTCTGTCTGGGGGAACGGCTGCACCTCGGGCCACGGCGTCTGCGGCCTCTCCCGCCTCTCCGTCCGCTCGATGGTGGCGACGGGCGTCTTCATGGCGACCGGCTTTCTCACCGTCTTCGTCATCCGCCACATGCTCTGAGGCGCTGAAATGTCCTTTATCGTCAATCTCGTCATCGGCCTGATCTTCGGCGCGGGCCTCATACTCTCCGGCATGGCGAACCCCGCCAAGGTCCAGAACTTCCTCGATCTCTTCGGAACGTGGGACCCCTCGCTCGCCTTCGTGATGGGCGGCGCGGTTCTGGTGGCGGCGCTCGGCTACCGGATCGCGGCGGGGCGGAGCGCGCCGCTTCTCGGCGGCGCCTTCCAGATCCCGAACCGCACCGACATCGACACGCGGGTGATCGTCGGCCCGGCGCTGTTCGGGATCGGCTGGGGCCTCGGCGGCTTCTGCCCCGGGCCTGCGCTGACCGCGCTCGGCCTCGGAACCACCGGCGCCCTCGCCTTCGTTCCCGCCATGCTGATCGGCATGTGGGCGGCGCGGACGCTCGCCGAAGGCGGCCTTACGACAAGGCCGGCCTGAACCCGTCCGAGAGCGCGGCGGTCAGATAGGCCGCCGCATCCCCCGCGCGGTGGCGAAGGCGCGCCGCCGCAAGGTCGATCACCTCGCCGCAGGACGCCAGTTCTTGGCGCGGGCGCGACCGCCAGTACTGCGTCAGCCGGCGGGAAAGTTCGGCGGAAAGCTCGATCCGGCGCTCGCCGCCCGTCGGCCGGGGCACATCCAGGCCGATCCGGATCCAGGCGTCGATGACGGTCGTCAGCGCGCGTTCGGCGTAGCGAAGCGCCGCCTCTTCCGAATAGCTGACAACGCAGAAGTCGGGGAAGTCAGGCAGGGAGAGCTCGATCGTGTCCTCGTCGAGATCCTGCACGACATATTGATATGCAAGCACGTTGGGCCCCTCTCATCGGGAGGCGGAGACGCGGTTCCGCGACCGTATGCACAGGCGACACACTCACAATGCGAACCCTTCGCCCCCTTCACAAAGGGGGCTGCGCGCCCGCAGGACGGCCGTGGCGGCGGTACAAGAACGGGCGCAGTGGAGAGCGAAAACGCGCTGTCCCGCCGGGTGCTCGCCTCAGCCGGATCGCAACTTATGGTAGCGCGGCCTAAGGTCAATCGCCCTTTTGACGGTGCGGATATGTATTTCACAATCTGTTGGTGCAGGCCGAAAATCCGATGTTTGATTCTGGGCGCGGAACCGCGCCGGCGCCACGGCGGACCCTTCGACGCTGGAAGTGACGTTACGGCGCCCCCTTCCTTACGTAACGGCGCCCGATTCGTCGCGCGCGACCCTTAATGCCGCCACATGCATTCCCGATTCGAAATACAACCTGAGCGCGATCCGGCGCAGGCGGCGCCGCCTCAGAGGCCGATCCGTTTCCAGACCCCGTCGGCCGTGGCGGCGACGCGGCCTTCCACCGTGAGCGCGCCGCGCATGAAGACGACGGACCGCGCGGCGCGGACCACTTCGGCCCGCGCCTCGATGAACTCGCCGACCTTCACCGCGCTGACGAAATTCGTGTTGAGCTGGATCGTCGCGACCGGGCTGCGCCCCGCCGCCTCCCAGGCCGTCACGCCGAGGCAATGGTCGAGGAAGGACATCTGCACCCCGCCATGGACGACGCCCTGCCGGTTCCGGTGCGCCTCCGTGGCCAGCAGGCCATAGGCCCAGCCCTCCCCCTCCCGCTTCGACCAGAAGCCGCCGAGAAGCTCGTCGAGCGCGCCGCCGGCCCAGACGCGCCAGCCCGCCGCCGCCGGGTCGAAGCCGCTCACGGGCGGTTCGCCGAATAGTCGGTGCGCCCGCCGGCCACCATGCCGGCGTCCACCACGAGGTCATGGCAGTTGACGAAGCGGCCGCCCTCGCTGGCGAGGAAGAGCGCGGCCTCGGCGATGTCCTCCGGCCGGCCCGCCTTCAAGGCCGGCGTCGCCCTGGCCAGATTGGCCTCGAGCTTGCGCATCTTCGCGGCCGCATGCTCCCGCCCGATCTCGTCGGCGATGTCGGAGCCGCCGAAGAAGATCGGCGTGGCGATTCCGCCGGGCGAGATCGAGTTCACCGTGATCCCGTAGGGCGCGAGCCGCATCCCCGCCATCCGGGTGATCTGCGCCACCCCGGCCTTGGCGGCGCTGTAGAGATAGCCGCCGTAATCAGTGCGGAGCCCGGCGATGCTGGCGTTGTTGATGATCCGGCCCCAGCCCCGCGCCTTCATGTGCGGCGCGGCGTGCTTCATGCCGAAGACGGCGCTGCCGAGGTTGAGGTCCATCGCCGCGCGGAAGCCGTCCTCCGTCACGTCCTCGAGGTCCCCCGCGGTGCGGCCGCCGGCGTTGTTGAAGAGGATGTCGAGCGCGCCGAAGGCCTCGATCGCGCCGGCGATGGCGGCGGCGATCTCCGCCTCCCGCGTCACGTCGGCCCGGATGAAGACGGCCCCGCCGCCGCAGCTTTCGGCCACCTCGCGCCCGCGCGTCTCGTCGCGGCCGACCACGGCCACCTTCGCGCCCTCGGCGGCGAAGAGGCGCGCCGTCGCGGCGCCGATGCCGCTCGTCCCGCCCGTCACCAGCGCGGCGCGCCCCCTCAGTCGATCGCCCATCGCTTCCCTCTCCGCATGAACCCGGCCGGCGCGGCCGCCGCGCACGAAAGCCGCGCCGCCGCCCCGGGTCAACCGGCGCGGGCGGGATCGGCGGCTTTCGGCTTCGCGCGGGCGGCGGGCGGATCGGCGCGCCGGCCCGGCCGCGCGCTCGCGCCGCACGTCACCCCCCTGCGGCCGGTCGCCCCGCCTTCATGCGCCCGTCGCTGCGGTTGCAGATCGTCCTGCGCGGTCCGGCCCGCTCGGGCGGGCCGCGCCAGCGCGCGCCCGTCCGGTGAACGGGGATCGCCCGCTCCGGGCTCTCGGATATCGCGCCGCCCAACCGCCAAACGCGCCTTCCGCGCATGGCGTAAAGCACGCCCCCAGCTCCCGGCTGGCTTCTCCCAATAGGGCGTCGGCTAGGCGCCGGCGGAGCCGACCGTCATCCCGCCGCAGACATAGACGACCTGCCCGGTGACGAAGCCGGCCCGCGCGTCGAGCAGGAAGCTCGCCGCATGCGCCACGTCATCGGGCGCGCCCATTCGGCGCACCGGCACCGCGTCGATAATCGCCTGCGTCCGGGGCGAGCCGGGCGGGTTGGCGCGGTCGAAAAGCTCGGTGCGGATCGGGCCGGGGCCGATGGCGTTCGCGGTCACGCCATGCGGCCCGAGCTCCAGCGCCCAGGTCTTGGCCATGCCGATCAGCCCCGCCTTCGTGGCCGAATAGACCGTGCGAAGCTCCTTCCCCAACGCCGCGCGGGAGGCGATGTTGACGACACGGCCGAAGCCCGCCGCCTGCTGGGCATCCCGCCCAGCCACGAAGGCCCGCGCGAC
>CALFYQ010000191.1 GCA_937952085.1 uncultured Paracoccaceae bacterium
GAGCGTGAACGCGTCGCCCTTCCGCCCGGCGCGGCCGGTGCGGCCGATGCGGTGGACGTAGTCCTCCGAATGGATCGGCACGTCGAAGTTGAAGACATGGGAGACGAGCGGAATGTCGAGCCCGCGCGCCGCCACGTCGGAGGCGACGAGGATCTTCAGTTCGCCCGAGCGGAAGGCGTCGAGCGTCCGCATCCGCACCTTCTGGTCGAGATCGCCGTGGATCGCGGCCGCATTGTAGCCGTGCTTGGCGAGCGACTTCGCGACCACGTCGACATTCGACTTCCGGTTGCAGAAGACGATGGCGTTGACCAGCTTGTCGCCCTCGCCGTCGATCAGGGCGCGAAGCACGTCGCGCTTCTCGCCGTCGGAGGCGTCCTTCGAGGCGGCCTCCCAGCGGACGATGCGTTGGGTGATGTTCTCGCCCGTCGTCGCCTGCCGCGCCACTTCGACCCGCACCGGATTGTGCAGGAACTCGTCGGTCAGCTTGGTGATCTCGGGCGGCATCGTCGCCGAGAAGAAGAGGGTCTGGCGCGTGAACGGCGTCAGCTTGAAGATGCGCTCGATGTCCGGGATGAAGCCCATGTCGAGCATCCGGTCGGCCTCGTCGACCACCATGATCTCGATGCCGGTCAGCATCAGCTTGCCACGCTCGAAATGGTCGAGCAGGCGGCCCGGCGTGGCGATCAGAACGTCCACGCCGCGGTCGATCAGCTTGTCCTGATCCTTGAACGAGACGCCGCCGATGAGAAGCGCCATCGTCAGCTTGTGATACTTGCCGTAGATCTCGAAATTCTCGGAGACCTGCGCCGCAAGCTCCCGCGTCGGGCAGAGGACGAGGGTGCGCGGCATCCGCGCCCGGGCCCGTCCCTTCGCCAGGATCGAGATCATCGGCAGGGTGAAGGCGGCCGTCTTGCCGGTGCCGGTCTGGGCGATGCCGAGAATGTCGCGCCCGCGGAGCGCATGGGGGATCGCCTGTTCCTGGATCGGGGTGGGGCTGTCGTAACCCGCTTCGGTGACAGCCTGGAGAACTTTGGGGTCGAGTTCGAGTTCGGAAAACGTTGTCATGGAGCCTTTTCGCTTCGGTTCGTCGGCGGCGCGTTGGCCGCTTCGATCCGAGCGGCCCCGGGGGCCGTATTGCCACCCTCCGTGCTTGTGCGTTGCAAAATACGCATGAAAGTCGGAAAGTCAATCGGGGCAGCCGGCGGTTAGAGTCGGAGGTTATCGGGGGATTGAGAAAATGCGGATACTTGCCGCCACCGCCGCTTTCTTGGCGCTTTCTTGCGCAGCGGCAAGCGCCGAAGGGCTCTGCGAGGGCTATGGGCCGCAGGCTCCGCGTGACATCACCGCCCCGGCCGGCGCCAACCCGATCGGCTTCGCCGTCGCGCCCGGGCCGGCGGAAATGAAGCTCTGCAACATCCACGGCCACACGCCGGCCGAGCATCGCGGCCCCGGCTTTCTGAAACTGGCCCCGACCGGCGCCGGCTACGATTGCGACGCGCAGCTGTCCGGCGCGGAACTGATGCCGATGGCCGGCAAGTTCTCGGGCGTGAAGCCTGGCGACGCCTTCGAGGTTCACTGGGTCTTCACCAGTTGCGATGTCGGGCCGGGGCCGGGGCTCGAAGCCTGCTCCTCCGCCGCCTGCGCCAACCCGCAGCTCCGCGTCGAGGCGCAGGTCTTTCTCCTGGTGAACGACCCCTCTGCCGCGCATATCCAGGACTTCGACTGGGCTGGCGGCGCGCCACAGCCGAAATCGCTGCCGCGGGGGGAGACCGTGGTCTATTCCGGCTCCACCACCGGCCCGAAATATTCCGAGAACGCCTGCTCGCCGCTCCAGGTCACCTGGTCGGTGCGGCCGGGCTGCGTGAAGCTCCACATCGGTTCACTCCACGAATGGGCGGAGACGAACGCCTTCGAGGAGAATCACGCGCATGGCGTCCGCCCCCTCGTGACGGCGCGGCCGCTACTTTCCTCGATGAAGTAGGGCGGCGTCCGGCGGGAGCGCTGTGCCACAGCGCGCCGCGGACGCCGAACCTAGGAAAGGCCGAGCCGGCACGGGCCTTTCGGCTTCGTGGCCAGAGCCCACCCGGCCCGGCCCGAACACCCGCTAGGCCAGCATTTCCTTCGTCGCGGAAAGTTCCACCGCCGGGAAATCCTTCTGCGCGCGGTCAATGTCCCATTGCAGGCGCACGAGGAAGACCGGGTCGCCGTCATGGTCCCGCGCCATCTGGCCGCGATGCGCCTTGGCGAAGGCCTCGACCTCGTCCTTCGCGCCCCGGACCCAGCGGGCCGAGACATATTGCGTCGGCTCGAACCGCACCGGCATGTCGTATTCGACCTGCATCCGGCTTCCGAGCACCTCGAACTGAAGCTGGCCGACGACGCCGACAATCCAGCCCGCGCCGATCTCCGGCTTGAAGAGCTTGGCGGCGCCTTCCTCGGCGAACTGGGTGAGCGCCTTGTCGAGATGCTTCGCCTTCATCGGGTCGCCCGCCCGCACCGATTGCAGCAGTTCCGGCGCGAAGGAGGGGATGCCGGTGAACCTCAGGTCCTCCCCCTCGGTCAGCGCGTCGCCTATGCGAAGCTGGCCGTGGTTCGGCACGCCGATGATGTCGCCGGCCCAGGCGTCGTCGGCGATCTCCCGCTCGGCGGCCATGAACATGACCGGGTTCGGAATCGCCATCGGCTTGCCGGTGCGGACATGCTTCAGCTTCGCGCCGCGCCTGAAGTGGCCGGAGCAGAGGCGGACGAAGGCCACCCGGTCCCGGTGCTTCGGGTCCATGTTCGCCTGAACCTTGAAGACGAAGCCGGACACCTTGTCCTCGTCGGCGGAGACCTGCCGCTTGTCGGTCATCCGCGGCTGCGGCGCCGGGGCGAAGGCGCCGAGCCCGTCGAGCAGCTCCTTGACGCCGAAGGAGTTGATCGCGGAGCCGAACCAGATCGGCGTCATCGTGCCTTCGAGGAAGGCCTTCCGGTCGAAGGCGGGGAGAAGGCCGCGCGCCATCTCCACCTGCTCCCGCAGCGTCGCCAGAAGGTCCGGCGCGACGTGGTCGGCGAGCTTCGGATCGTCCAGCGAGGCGAAGTTGAGCGAGCGGCCCTTCACGTTCCGCTCGGCCCGATCCATCAGCTCGAGCCGGTCGTTGAGGAGGTCCCAGGCGCCGACGAAATCCCGCCCGATGCCGACCGGCCAGGACACCGGCGCCACGTCGAGGGCCAGCGTCTCCTGGATCTCGTCGACGATTTCGAACGGGTCCCGGCTCTCGCGGTCCATCTTGTTGCAGAAGGTGAGGATCGGCATGTCGCGGAGGCGGCAGACCTCGAAGAGTTTCAGCGTCTGGCTCTCGACGCCCTTCGCGCCGTCGATCACCATCACCGCCGCGTCGACCGCGGTCAGCGTGCGATAGGTGTCTTCGGAAAAGTCGGCATGGCCCGGCGTGTCCACCAGGTTGATCCAGAAGTTCCCGTATTCGAAGGACATGGCGGAGGCGGAGACGGAGATGCCCCGCTCCTGCTCCATCTTCATGAAGTCCGACCGCGTGCGCCGCGCCTCGCCCTTGGCGCGGACCTGGCCCGCCATCGAGATCGCGCCGCCGAAGAGCAGCAGCTTTTCGGTCAGCGTCGTCTTGCCCGCATCGGGATGCGAGATGATCGCGAAGGTCCGCCGCCGGGCGACCTCGGGCGGGAGATTTGGCGCGTTGTCGAGCATGGCGGCGCGGATATAGCGGGCGACGGAGGGGGAGGGAAGGCAGGGTGCGCGACGCTTCGCCGAACGGCCGCCGATTCAAGGTTGAATCACGGATCAACCGGCTGAAACACAAAATTCATTCCGAAAATGGAATGAGACTGCGCGGTTAGTGTGGCGCAAGGCTCCGACAGACCGCCATTCCGCGATCCTCTTCCGCCGGCTCGGTCCATTCGGAGAGCGGCAGCGTCAGCGGCGCGAAGCTGACCTCCTCGCCGTTCACCGAGCCGCGCCCGGAGAGGAGGTTGAGGTCGCAGGAAAGGTCCGGCCGCTCCTGCAGCGTGTCGTACTCGTCCCAGGTGACGCCGGCGATCAGGAACTGGCCGCCGCGAAGCGCGATGGTGCGGGTGAGGACCCAACGGTCCCGCCCGACGCTCTCGTTCCGCTCGGTCAGCGCCAGGGAGCCGTTCGGCCGGAGCGCGAGAGAAGGGGTGCGGCCCGCCAGCCGGTCGCCCCAGACCCGACCGGGCAGGGAGAGGACGGCGGAGAGCGTCTCCCGCTCGTCGTCGCGGAGATAGAGGTGGAGGCCGTAGGCGAGGCCATCCGCCGCCTCCTCGACGAGAAGCGCGAGGTCGGGCAG
>CALFYQ010000192.1 GCA_937952085.1 uncultured Paracoccaceae bacterium
GCGACTGAGACCTTTCTCACGTCGAAGGCTCAAAATCGGACTGAAATCCACGAAACCGTGCGTTTCCGGGCGTGATTTCGGAAACCGGGGTTCGATTTTGGTCGAAGAGATGTTAACGAAGGAGGGAACGGGCCCGCCACAATTCGGCGCCGGGTCGCGTCTTCCGACCGGCGACGAGGGAGCGAGCGATGTCATCGAACGATCTTTTCGGCGCGCTTGGCGGCGACGACTTCGACGCCGCAGCGCGCCGGCGCGCCCGTCTGGAGGCGGAACGGTCGCTCCTCGCCGCGGCCGAGGCGCCGCAGGGCCCGGAGCCGGAGCCGGTTCCCGCGGGTCTCGCCCGCGCCGCCGCGGCGCGGCGGGGCGGCGCGGCGGACGACCGGATGGTCGGCGACGGCACCGCCGAAGTGATCGTAGGCGGCGGCGGCGACGACACGATTCTCGGCCGCGCCGGGGCGGACCTGCTGAGGGGCGGGCCGGGCGACGACGCGCTCTTCGCCGCGGCGGGCCGCGACACCATGATCGGCGGCGCCGGGGACGACAGCCTCAGGGGCGGCGCCCAGGCGGAGCGGCTGATCGGCGCCGGCGGCGACGACACGATCAACGGCGGCGGCGGCGACGACCTGATCAGGGGCGGCGGCGGGAATGACCTGCTCCTCGCCGCGGCGGGCCGCAACACGCTGATCGGCGGCGCCGGGAACGACCTCATCAAGGGCGGCCGCCAGGCCGAACGGCTGATCGGGAACGCCGGCGACGACACGATGAACGGCGGCGGCGGCAACGACTTCATGAAGGGCGGCGGCGGCGACGACGTGATGCGCGGCGCCGGCGGCGACGACACGCTGATCGGCGGCGCCGGGAACGACCGCATCCTCGGCAACGCCGGCGACGACCTCGCGCGCGGCAACAACGGCGCCGACTCCGCCAAGATGGGCGCCGGCGACGACAAAGCCATCGGCATGGCCGGCAACGACACGATCGACGGTCAGGCGGGGGACGATCTCATCAACGGCGGCGGCGGCGGCGACGTGCTGCGCGGCGGCAAGGGCGACGACACGCTGATCGGCGGCCCCGGCGACGACCTGTTCGTCTTCACCAACGCCGATCTGAGGCGCCCGAGCTTCGACATGATCCGCGGCTTCCGGCCGGGCCAGGACAAGATCGACCTCCGCGGCGTCTCGGGGATCGACGATTTCGGCGATGTCGTGCGCACCGCGGTCAATGGCGGCGTCGAGCTCGAGATCGGCCGCTCGACGATCTTCCTCAAGGGCGTCGCGCGCGGGCAGATCTCCGCGAACGACTTCATCTTCACCGGCGACGCCTCGACGCTCGACCCGAACACCGGCGGCCCCGGGAACGACGCGCTCGAAGGCACCGCGGGGGACGACCTGATCCAGGGGCTCGGCGGCAACGACACGCTCGCCGCCGGCGCCGGCTCCGACACGCTGATCGGCGGCGGCGGCTCCGACATCTTCGTGGTGCGCCTGCTGAACGGCGGCCCGGACCCGAAGGTCGACGTGGTGAAGGACTTCACCTACGCCGCCGGCGACAAGGTGGGGCTGACGGAGATCCTCTCCGGCATCGTCTTCGACAGCCTGCTGGACGTCGCCCGGGCGACGCCGACCGGCGGCGACACGATGATCGCGGTGAACCGCGGCGCGGGCTTCCAGAACGTGCTCCGGCTCGAAGGGGTGAGCTTCACCACCGAGCAGCTTCTCTCCTACGGCTTCACCGCGCCGCCGCGGAACAGCGCCGCCTTCGTCGAGAACCCCTACGGCTTCGCCAACAACTCCTTCGCGACCGCGGACCCGGACGCGACGCGGGACGGGCGCCATGTCGTCTGGGTCGACAAGCAGAACCTCGACAACGACCCGCTCGACACCGATCCGGCGACCAACGAGAACGGCGCGACCCGCGACGTCTTCATCATGAACACCGAGACGGGCGCGATCGAACGGGTGAGCGAGCGCATCTTCGGCGAGGGCTTCAACGAGGCGGCGAGCCCGGCGCTCTCCTCCGACGGGCGCTTCGTCGCCTATGTCTACGGGAGCCGGAACGCCGGCGGCGACGTCTTCGTGCGGGACATGGCCTTCCCGGACCGCGCGCCGGTGCAGGTGAACATCGACGCCGACGGCGCCGTCGGCCCGGTCGGCACGCCGATCTCCAACGTGAACCGCGGCGGGCTTTCCGGCTCCGTCTCCACCGAGAGCGTCTCGGTGCTCGACATTTCGGGGAACGGCGACCGCGTCGTCTTCGCCACCAGGGCGGACCTCACCGGCTCGTCCGGGACCGACACGAACCTTCAGCTCGACGTCTATCTGCGGGATATCGCGGCCGGGACGACGACGCTGATCTCGGGGCTGAACGGCGTCGCGCAGGGGGTGAGCGGGGTCTATCCTTCCGGCTTCGCGGGCGCGGGCGACATCGTGCGGATCACCGAGAACGGGCGGTTCGTCGCGTTCCTCTCCACGGCCGCCTTCGTCTCCGGCGACAATGACGGCGACCAGGACCTCTACCTCTTCGACACCGTGTCGAAGAAGTTCCTGCTGGTCTCCACCAGCAAGGACGGCTTCGTCTCCAGCTTCGACATCACGCCGGACGGCAAGCGCGTCGCCTTCGCCACCAACGAGGCGATCAACGGCGGCGATGCGAACGGGCCGACCGACGCGTTCGACATCTCCACCGGCTCCGACATCTATGTCGCCGACATCGACCTTTCGGGCTTCCGCGTCACCTCGCGCGACCGGCTCTCGGAGGCGGCGGGCGGGTTCGAGACCAAGGACGGGCGCCATTTCGCGCCGAACATCTCGCCGGACGGGTCCAAGGTGGCGTTCCTCACCACCTCGCAGGACTTCTTCGACTTCAACGACGGGCCGCCCTCCTCCAACGGCTTTTCGAACGAGCGGCTGGTGGTGATGAACGTCGACGGCCGGCAGGTCTTCACGCCGGACGGGCAGAACGCGGTGGCGAACCGCGACAGCGTCACCACCCATGCCGCGCTGACCGACGACGGCATCGTCTTCCGCAACTTCAACGACAACGAGGCGCCGAACAGCCGGCGCCCCTTCTCCGACACGATCGCCCAGACCGATCTCGTCCGGGTGACGGAGCCGGCGGACAACGAGCAGCGGGAGATCTTCCGCTTCAGCTCGCTCCGCGGCGAGATCAGCTCGACCAGCGACACGGACGTCTTCCGCTATCGCGACACCGGCGACAGCAAGGAGGTGCGGATCATCGTCGAGGGCGTCGATTCGAACGGCGGCACGCTCGCGAACCCGAGCCTGATCGTTCGGAGCGGCTCGCCGACCGGCTCGGTCTTCGCCAGCGACAACGACAGCGGGCCGGGCCGCGACGCGCAGGTGATCGTCGACCCGAACGCCTTCGCCACCCTCTTCATCGAGGTGGACGGGGTCGGCAGCTCCACCGGCAGCTACCGGCTGACGATCGACACGCTTTTCTGAGCCTTCCCTTCCGGGCGGCGGCGCCTATCGTGGCGCGGCCGAGAGAAGGGCCGCGGGGAGGCCGGGTTGGGACGGGTCCGCAACATCCTGTTCGTCATGTTCGACCAGCTGAGGTTCGACTACCTCTCCTGCTACGGGCATCCGCATCTGAAGACGCCGAACATCGACCGGCTGGCGGCGCGCGGGGTGCGGTTCACCAACGCCTATGTCCAGTCCCCGGTCTGCGGCGCGGCGCGGATGTCGGCCTATACGGGGCGCTATGTCCATTCCCACGGCGCGGCCTGGAACAACTATCCGCTGAAGGTCGGCGAGGAGACCCTGGGCGACCATCTCCGCCGCGCCGGGGCGGAATGCTGGCTGGTCGGCAAGACCCACATGAAGGCGGATGCGGAGGGGATGCGCCGGCTCGGCCTCGCGCCCGACAGCGTGATCGGCGCGCGGGTCGCCGAGGCGGGGTTCGATCTCTGGGTGCGTGAAGACGGGCTCTATGGCGACGGGCCCTCGGCGAATTACGACCCGGCGCGCTCTCCCTACAACGCCTGGCTCCGCGAGAAGGGCTATGAGGGTGCGAACCCCTGGCACGGCTACGCCAATTCGGGCGTGGACGCGGAGGGGCGGATGGCTTCGGGCTGGTTCCTCCTCAACAACCGCCTCCCCGCCAACATAAGGGAAGAGGACAGCGAGACGCCCTGGCTGACCGACCGGGCGATCGAGTTCGTCGACGCGAAGCGGGGCGGCGCGCCCTGGCTTTGCCACCTTTCCTATATCAAGCCGCACTGGCCCTATGTCGTCCCCGAGCCCTACGCCTCGATGTTCGGGCCGAAGGACGTGATCCCCGCCCGCCGTTCGGAGCGGGAGCGGCAGGACCCGCACCCGGTCTATCGCGCCTTCATGGAGGCCCGCGTCTCCCGCAACTTCAGCCGCGACGAGGTGCGGGCGGCGGCGATCCCGGCCTATATGGGCCTCATCAAGCAGTGCGACGACCAGTTCGGTAGGCTGATCGCGCATCTGGAGGCGACCGGCGCGATGGAGGAGACGATGATCGTCGTCACCTCCGACCACGGCGACTATCTCGGCGACCACTGGCTCGGCGAGAAGGACCTTTTCCACCAGCCTTCGGTGAAGGTTCCGCTCATCGTCTACGACCCGTCGGCGGCGGCGGACGCGACGCGCGGGACGGTTTCGGACGCGCTGGTGGAGCAGATCGACCTCGCGCCGACCTTCCTCGAGGCGCTGGGGGCGGCCTGGCCCGATCACATGCTCGAGGGCCGCTCGCTCCTCCCGCTGCTCCGCGGCGAAGCGCCGGCGGACTGGCGGGACTTCGTCGTCAGCGAATACGATTATTCTACCTCGACCATGGCCGCCGCGCTCGACCTGCCGCCGCGGGAGTGCAGGCTCTTCATGATCTTCGACGGGCGCTGGAAGTTCATCCACGCCGAGGGCGGGTTCCGGCCGATGCTGTTCGACCTCCCGGAGGACCCGGACGAGTTCCGCGACCGCGGCGCGGACCCGGAGGCGGCGGAGATCGTCGCGCGGATGTACGAGCGCCTCGGCGCCTGGGCGCGCCGCCCCTCGCAGCGGACGACGATGTCGGAGGCGGCGCTCTTGGCGCGGCGCGGCAAGACGGACGAGAGCGGCATCCTGATCGGCGTCGCCGAGGCGGGCGAGGTGCGGGACGCGCTCCGCGCGCCCTATGAAGGGCCGGCGCCGAAGCGGCCGCGGCTCTAGGCTCCTCCCCGTTCAGCCCTCTCGCCCGGGCGACCAGCCCGGGCCGCGCCCGACCCTCCCCTCGGGAGGGCGCGTTGGCGATGTCGGACGCCGCACAACCCGAGTTCGGGGCTTTCGGGATAAACCGCCGACCACGGGCGGCGCACGCGCCCACCCAGGGTCGGGCGCGGTCCTCGTCGCCGATCCCTCAAGGCGCCGGACGGAGCCTCTCCCCGCCCCGGCGCCGCAGCGCAACGCGCCCGCATGACATTCCCGTCACGCCCGGCTATATGACGGGGGCAAGAAACAAGGCGGCGGCGGGATGGCGGACGAGGCGCGGGCAAGCGACGAATACGGCGCGGATTCGATCAAGGTTCTCAAGGGCCTGGAGGCGGTCCGCAAGCGGCCCGGCATGTATATCGGGGACACGGACGACGGTTCCGGCCTCCATCACATGGTCTACGAGGTCGTCGACAACGGCATCGACGAGGCGCTGGCCGGCTGGTGCGACGAAGTGCGCGTCACCCTCTACGCGGACGGCTCCGTCAGCGTCAGCGACAACGGCCGCGGCATCCCGACCGACATTCACCCCGAAGAGGGCGTCTCGGCGGCCGAGGTCATCATGACCCAGCTCCATGCCGGCGGGAAGTTCGACCAGAA
>CALFYQ010000193.1 GCA_937952085.1 uncultured Paracoccaceae bacterium
CACCGGCGCCGCGCCGCCGCTCAGGGCTCAGATCTGCTGGCGCAGCTCCCGCTTCAGCACCTTGCCGGTGGCGTTCCGCGGCAGCGCGGCGACGAACTCGACGCGGGCCGGGATCTTGAACCGGGCGAGCTTGCCCTGGCACCAGTCGATCACGTCGCCCGCGCTGACCGCGGCGCCGGGCTTTCTCGCGATGAAGGCGCAGCCGACCTCGCCCCAGCGGTCGTCCGGCATGCCCACCACCGCCGCCTCGGCGACGCCGGGGATCGCGTAGAGCACGTTCTCGACCTCGGCCGGATAGACGTTCTCGCCGCCGGAAATGTACATGTCCTTCCAGCGGTCGACGATCCAGAGGTCCCCCTCAGCGTCGATCTTCGCGGCGTCGCCGGTATGGAACCAGCCGTCGGTGAACTCCTTGGCGTTCGCCTCCGGCCGGCGCCAGTAGCCGGGGGTGATGTTCGCGCCCTTGCACCAGAGCTCGCCGATCTCGCCGGGGGCGGCTTCGGTTCCGTCCTCCTTCATCACCTTCAGCTCGCAATGGAGCGCCGGGCGGCCGGCGCTGCCAGGCTTGCCGAAGGCGGTCTCCGGCGTCTGGATCGAGACGCAGGGGCTCGTCTCCGTCATGCCGAAGCCCTGGGTGATGGCGACGCCCTTGGCCTTGTAGGTTTCGAGCAGCGGCACCGGCGTCGGCGCGCCGCCGACCGCGGCGGTGCGGATGCGGGAGAAATCCGCCGTCTCGAAATCCGGGTGCTGGCTCATGAAGAGATACATCGCCGGGACGACGAGGAAGTGGCTGACCTTCCGCGCCGGGTCGGAGATGTATCCGAGCGCCTGTCCGGGGTCGAAGGCCCGCATGATCAGCGAATGGCCGCCGGCGTGGAGGAGGACCGTGGTGAAGGTGTTGAGCCCGCCGGTATGGAAGAGCGGCAGCATGGTGAGGCCGACCGAGTCCGGCGCGGCGCCGGTGGGCACGCCGAGATTGACCGCGTTCCAGAAGGCCATGCCGTAGGTGTTGGGCGCGCCTTTCGGGCGGCCCGTCGTCCCGGACGTGTACATGATCGTCCAGATGTCCTCGTGGTCCATGATCTCGAGCGGAACGTCCGGCCCGGCCGCGGCGATCGCCTCCTCGTAGGGCGAGGGCTGGCCGCCGCCGGTGGTGGCGATCACGTGCGGCGCGCGGACCGAGAGCTGGCCGACGAGGTCGGCCGTGGCGCCGTCATGGATCAGCGCCTGCGGCTCAGAATCCGAGAGGATGAAGTCCACTTCCGGCGGCGCGAGGCGCCAGTTGATGGGCAGGAAGATCGCGCCGATCTTGGCGCAGGCGGAGTGGATCTCCATCACGTCGGTCGAGTTCATCGCCAGGACGGCGATCCGGTCGCCCCGCTTCACGCCGCAGTTCCGCGAAAGATGCGAGGCGAGCCTGGCGCAGCGATCCTCCGCCTCGCGCCAGGTGAAGCTCCGGTCCGAGTGGAGATCGGTCCAGCAGGGCGCGTTGGGCCGCATCCGCGCATGATGCGCGAGCCAGTCGTAGTGCCGCATGTCACCTCCCGTCGCGGTCTGTCGCCGCTCGGGCGAAGGTAGCCCCGGCCGCTTGCCCGAGAAAGAGGGATGCGCGCCCCATATCTGGCGCCCCTACCCTTCCCGGCGCGGCGCCGCTAGACTGGTCACCGAGATAAAGGGGGAGGGTCGGGGATGCGCTGCCCGTTCTGCGGCGAGACCGAGACGCAGGTGAAGGACAGCCGGCCGGCGGAGGATCATGTCGCGATCCGCCGGCGCCGGCTCTGCCCGTCCTGCGGCGGCCGCTTCACCACCTATGAGCGGGTTCAGCTTCGCGACCTGACCGTCATCAAGAAGAACGGCAGGCGCGAGGAGTTCGACCGGGACAAGCTGGCCCGCTCGATCCGCATCGCCCTGCAGAAGCGCCCGATCGAGCCCGAGCGGATCGAGCAGATGATCTCCGGCATCGTCCGCCGGCTGGAGAGCCTCGGCGATTCCGACATCCGCTCCGACGTGATCGGCGAGATCGTGATGGAGAGCCTCGCCCGCATCGACACCGTCGCCTATGTGAGATTCGCCAGCGTCTACAAGAATTTCCAGGAAGCCGACGATTTCGAGGACTTCGTGGCGGAACTGCGCCCGCCCGCGCCCAAAGACCACTGAGATGAGCGAAGGGCCGGCGGCCGACCGGCGCTGGATGGCGGCGGCTCTGGCGCTCGGCCGGCGTGGGCTGGGCCGGGTCTGGCCGAACCCGGCGGTCGGCTGCGTGATAGTGAAGGAGGGGCGGCTTCTCGGCCGCGGCTGGACCCAGCCGGGCGGGCGGCCCCATGCCGAGACGATGGCGCTCGAAGCGGCGGGCGCGGCGGCGCGGGGCGCGACGGCCTATGTGAGCCTGGAGCCTTGCGCCCATTTCGGCCGCACCCCGCCCTGCGCCGACGCGCTTGTGGCGGCGGGGATCGCCCGTGTCGTCTCGCCGATGGAGGACCCGGACCCGCGGGTTTCGGGGGCCGGCTTCGCCCGGCTCCGCGACGCGGGCGTCGCCGTCGAGGTCGGCCTGATGGCGGCCGAGGCGGAGGCGGCGAACGAGGGGTTTCTCAAGCGCGTCCGCCGCAGCCGGCCCTTCCTCACCCTGAAGCTGGCGGCGACGCTGGACGGGCGGATCGCCACCGCCGCGGGCGAGAGCCGCTGGATCACCGGGCCGGAGGCGCGGGCGCGGGTTCACCTGATGCGGGCGCAGCATGACGCCGCGCTGGTCGGCGCGGCGACGGCGCTGGCCGACGACCCGGCGCTCGACGTGCGGCTGCCGGGGCTTGAGGACCGGGCCCCGCTCCGCGTCGCGCTCGACGCCGATCTCGCCCTGCCGAAGACGCTGAAGCTCGCCGCTGGAACGAGGCCGGCGCTCCGGCTCTGCCGCGCGGCCGGAGCGGTTTCCTGGGGCGAGGCGGTTCCCGTCGGCGCGGACGCGGCGGGGCGGCTCGATCTCGCCGCTGCGCTCGCCGCGCTCGGGGCGCGGGGCGTGACGCGGGTTCTCTGCGAGGGCGGCGGACGGCTCGGCGCCGCGCTCCTTCGGGCCGGGCTGGTGGACGAGCTTGTCTGGTTCTCCGCCGGCGCGGCGATCGGCGCGGAGGGGCGGCCGGCGCTCGGCCCGCTCGGCCTCGGCGCGCTGGCCGAGGCGCCCCGGTTCGGGCTGGTCCGCGAAGAGCGGCTGGGCGCGGACCTGATGTCGGTCTGGCGGCCTCGACGCGGCGGCTAGGTCGCGCGGAGCCCCTGCGCCTTCGCCGGAATCCGGAGCGCCGGCCCGCGTGGGGCGTGGCGGGCGGCGAGGCGCTCCACCGACTCCTTCGGCCGGCGGTCGCGCCCGGCCGCCGGGCCCCGCAGCAGGGAGGGCGACCAGAGGCCGGGCGCCCACCCCGCTTCGGGGCGGACGCCCCGTCTCACCCGGCGCGGCCCTTCGGGCTCAGTTCGCGACCCGCGCGATCGAGGCCGCCGAGCCGCCGAAGCCGATGAGCGTGGCGATCGAGCTCGCCACCTTGGCGAACCGCGCGAAGGGCGCGTCGGTGACGTAGAGAATGTCGCCGTCCCGCATCAGCATCGTGTCCGCAAGGAACATGCCGGAGCCTTCGGTAAGGTCGATCAGGTAGGCGACGTTGCGCGGCGCCTCGGGCCCCGCCTTCGCCGAGACCTGCGTCGCGATCTCCGGCGGCTCCACCCGGAAGATGAAGATGCCCGAAGGGTCCGACGCCTGGGTCTGAAGGCCGCCGACGAGCGCCAGCGCGTCCAGCACCGTCACGTCCCGCGTCGGGAAATGGACCCGGCCCTGGCCGATCGCGCCGAGCGCGCGGAAATAGCGGGTGTCCTTGTTGAGGAAGACGACGTCGCCGGCGCGGACCGGGATGTCGAATTGCGGGTTCTCGTAGAGATCCCGCATCCAGATCGACCCCTCGACGCCGCCGCGCCGCACGGTGATGCGGATCACCTCCGGGTCGGGCACCGAGAATCCGGTCTTGGCGAGGAGCGCGAGGAGCGACCGTGTGGTGCGCTCGATCGGCACCACGGTCGAGACGCCGGCGGTGCCGGTGATGGTGATGGATTTCGAATCCCCGGTGCGGCGGCGCACCTCGACCTGCGGGTCCAGCGTCTTGTCGGCGAGAAGCTCGGCGACGTGGCGGCGAAGCCCGTCGGCCGTCCGCCCCGCGGCGGAGACGTTGCCGAGGTAGGGGATGTAGATCTTCCCGCTCTCCTCGATCTCGGAGACGATGCTGGTCGAGGCGCCGAGCTGCTGGCCGACGCCGGTGGAGGTGGTGAAGAGGCCGTTCTCGCCCCTCTCCCAGATCGTCACCTCGAGCATGTCGCCGACGCCGAGGACCGCGGTCTTCTCCGGCAGCGCGTTGATGAGGTCGAGGCTGAAGCCGAGCGGCTCGGCGACGTTGGAGGCGGCGATGGTCTCGGGCGTGACGCGGATCAGGTCGAAGCCCGGATCCTCGTCGGTCCGCTCCTGGCTGTAGCGAAGGTCTTCGTAGTAGGGGCCGGTGCGGGGGAGGCCGCAGGCGGCGACCGAAAGCGCCGTCGCGCCCGCGCAAAGAAGGCGCGCCGCGCCGCGAATCCGAGCCCGCATCGGCATCATCCCGTAAAAACCCGTCCCTCTCGGCCGCTTGCCGCGCGACCATTGGGCCAAGCCTAGCCCATCGCCACGCGCCGCGCCAGTTGTCCGGCGTCGGCGGCCGAGCCGGCGGTAGCCGGCGCCAATCATCGCCGGGCGCGTTTCGCGCCGCTTGGCGCCGAAGCCAGAACCCCCTCGCCGAAATGCGATATGGCCCGCCGATCTTCGAAATCGGCGCACGGCGCGGGCGGCGCCCTCGCCATCCCTCCCGGGCCCGGGCGACCAGCAAGGGCCGGGCCCGCCCCGCGGGTGGACGCGGCCCTTCGCGCCAGGCTTCGCTGCTTCGGGGCGGTTCCCCCCAGGCCATCGCCGCCCGACGCCGGCCCTTGCGCCCGAAGCCGCAAGCGCGTATGGACCGCCCCGCTTCCGAAGGTTGGGCAAGGGCGCCTCTCCCGCGCGGGCTCGGAAGCCTCGCCCCCGCGCGCCGAAGCGCCTCAGACGAGGATACGTCGCATGGCTCTGTACGAGCATGTTTTCATTGCGCGTCAGGATATCACGAACGCGCAGGCCGAGGGGCTGATCGAGCACTTCGGGCAGGTTCTGAAGGACAATGGCGGTTCGGTCGTCGGCTTCGAGTACTGGGGCCTTCGCACCATGGCCTTCCGGATCAACAAGAACCGCAAGGGCCACTACGCCTTCCTGAAGTCCGACTCGCCTGCCCCCGCCGTCGCCGAGATGGAGCGCCTGATGCGCATCCACGACGACGTGATGCGGGTGATGACCGTGCGCGTCGACGCGCACGAGGACGGCGAGAGCGCCGTCGTCCGCGCCAAGAACGGCCGCGACCGGGACGACCGCGGCGACCGTGGCCCGCGCCCGCCGCGGGGCCCCCGCTTCGGCCGCGATTGAGCCTGAGGAGATCGGAACATGGCCAAGAAACCCTTCTTCCGCCGCCGCAAGTCCTGCCCGTTCTCGGCGTCCGACGCGCCGAAGATCGACTACAAGGACGTGAAGCTCCTGCAGCGTTACATCTCCGAGCGCGGCAAGATCGTGCCGAGCCGGATCACCGCCGTCTCCGCCAAGAAGCAGCGCGAGCTCGGTCGCGCGATTAAGCGGGCGCGCTTCCTCGCGCTCCTGCCCTACGCGATCCGCTGAGGAGGGCCTGAACATGGACGTGGTTCTTCTCGAACGGGTCGAAAAGCTCGGCCAGATGGGCGATGTGGTGAAGGTGAAGGACGGGTTCGCCCGGAACTTCCTCCTTCCCAAGGGCAAGGCGCTGCGCGCCACCAAGCGGAACCTCGAGAAGTTCGAGACGCAGCGGGCCCAGCTCGAGGCCCGCAACCTCGAACTCAAGGGCGAGGCCGAGGCCGTCGCGAAGAAGCTCGACGGCGTGACCTTCGTCGCGATCCGCCAGGCTTCCGAGGGCGGCGCGCTCTACGGCTCGGTCAACGCGCGGGACGTGGCGGACCTGGCGACGCAGGGCGGCTTCACCGTCGCGCGCAACCAGATCGCCCTGATGCAGCCGGTGAAGGAGCTCGGGCTCCATCCGGTCCGCGTGGTGCTCCACCCGGAAGTCTCCGCGACGATCACGATCAACGTCGCCCGCTCGCCGGAAGAGGCCGTTCTTCAGGCGCAGGGCAAGTCGATCGCCGAGCTCCGCGCCGAGGAGGAGGCCGCCGAGGCCTTCGACGTGGCGCAGCTCTTCGACGACGCGCCGGAAGGCGAGGACATCATCGAGGATCGCCCGGCCGACGAGAGCGAGCAGCCGCGCCTCTGACCGGGCGCCGGACGGAAATCGGGGCCGCCCTTCGGGGCGGCCCTTTTCATTGGCGCCGCGCCGCCGCGAGGACCGCGACCGCCAGAGCCCCGAGGCTGCGGAGCGCGAGGATGAGGCCCGTCGCCAGCGGCTCCGCGCCGGCTCGGGCGGCGCCTTCGCGGCAAGCGAGCGCGGTGAGCGGCGAGCGGCCATCCCGAAGCGCGGCGGCGTTCACATCTCGTTGGATCTCGCCCGGCCTCGCTTTCCTGCGAGGCCGCCCGCCTCTAGCTTCGGCGCCGCGGCAGAGCAGGAGGCGGAGATGCGGGAGACGACGATCCGGGAGACCGGCCCGGCGGACCTTCCCGCCATCGATGCGCTGCTCGCCGAGGCGTTTCCGGCGGAGGATCTCTCGCCGCTCGTCCGCGCGCTTCTCGCGGAGCCGGGCGCGGCGCTCTCGCTCGGCGCCTTCGGCGCGGCGGGGCTTCTCGGCCATGTCGTCTTCTCCCGCTGCGGCGTGGAGGGCGGCGGATCGGCGGCGCTGCTCGGCCCGCTCTCGGTCGCCGAGACGGCGCGCCGGCGGGGCCTCGGCGCGGTGCTTGCGCGCGAGGGTCTCCGCCGGATGGAGGCGGAAGGCGCCGCGCTCGCCGTCGTCCTCGGAGACCCGGCCTACTACGGCCGTTTCGGCTTCGAAGCCCCGCCACCGGTCGCGCCGCCCTATCCGCTGCCGGACGGTTGGGCCGAGGCCTGGCGCGGCATCCGGCTCGGCGCCGGCCCCGCGCCGTCTGGCCGGCTCCAGCCGCCG
>CALFYQ010000194.1 GCA_937952085.1 uncultured Paracoccaceae bacterium
CGCCGGGCGGGGCGCCGGCGGCGAGCCAGGCGTCGTATTCGGGGCCGCCGTCCCGCCATTTCTCCAGCGGCTCACGGTCCATCAGGTCGGTGCGGTCGAGGCCTGCGGGCAGGATCGTCTTGCGATCACCGAACATTGCGTTGACCTGATCCTGCGTCATGTTCTTCGCTCCGGTAAAATCCGCTGATCTGGCGTTCGTACGTGCATTGTTCCAGAACGCCAGATCAGCGGATTTTAGATTCGACTTGCGGAGGACCGCCCCCTCCATCCGCGCGCTGCTGAGCTCCGCCCCCTCTATTCGCGCCTCGTCAAGACGGGCGGGACCGAGGCGGAGCTTGCCGAGATCGGCGCGCTGGAGGTTGGCGGCGCGGAGATCGAGGCGGAAGGATTTGCGCGGCTCAAAGGAGAGGCGGGTTTCGCTGCGGCGGCCGATAACGTTGAGCGCGGCCTGCACATCGGCGCGCGGCGCGGGGAGCCGTGCCGCCCAAGCCGCCGCTTTTCCATCAAAACGGTATCGACCGAAGCGGGCCTTTCGATCCTCCGCCCGCAGCTAACGCGCCGCATCGTCCAAATCGTCCGGCAGCGGCTCCCAGTCTAGCAGGCCTTGGTCAAGCGGCTTCCGCGCACTGGAGTTCTGGCGGATATAAGCGCAGAGGGTCTCCATGATTGGGATGTGATCGCGCTCACTGTCTTCCGCGATCCGTTCGAGGGCGTAGATGGCGCCGAGGCGGACTTCGAAGTTGGGCTCGGTGCGTTCGACAGTCTTTCCGTCCTCCTGAACCTTCACCGTCTTCTCGGCGCCGAGTTGTTCGACGGCCTTGGTGATGCGGTCGGTGATGTGGCCCTGCTCGGCGGTCCGAGCCTGCCGCTCTTTCACATAGACACGGATGAGGGTGAAAGGCGCGCCGAGCAGTGCGGCGAGGGTGGCGATCAGGCCGGCGAAGGCGAGGGCGTGCCAGCGCGCCTCCTAAGAGTCATCGGGGACGCCGGCGCGAAAGACGTCGATCAGGGTCCAGCCGACGAGAACGATGAGGGCGAGCCAGAAGGGCGCGAGGAAGGAGGCGAAGCCCCTCACCCAGTCGAGATAGGTTGTGGGGCGCGGGTCGTCCGGATCGCGGCCACGGGCGCGGAGCCAATTCCGCCGCAACCATTTCTGAAAATCGCTTGGCTCCCCCATGCCGCGAAACCTGCGGCCGGTTCGGGACTGGCGCAAGCGGATTTGCAGCCCGGCAACGGCGGCGCGCGGTGGGTTTCTGGGGTGGAAACGCGCTTCTGCGATCCTCTCGGCGGAGGGGTTCATGGGCGCGGACGACTGGGACGATCTTCGCATCTTTCGGGCGGCGGCGACGCGGGCGAGCCTTTCGGCGGCGGCGGAGCTGCTCGGGCTCCATCGCTCCTTCGTCAGCCGGCGGGTGGCGCGGCTGGAGCGGCATTTCGGGCAGCGGCTCTTTGCGCGGACGGGCCGCGCGGTGCGGCTGACCGAGGCGGGGCGGGCCGTTCTGGCGCGGGCGGACGGGATGGCGCGGCTTTATGACGAGGCGCGGTTCGGGCTCCGCTGCCCGGCCGCCATCCCGGGCGAGGTGCGCATCGCGGCGGCGGAGGGGCTGGCGGGCTGGCTGCTCGCCCCGTTCGCGGACCTTTTCGCGGCGCAGGGCTCCCGCCTCGTTTTCCTGAAGGCGGGGGCGCGGGCGGAGATCGCGCTCGACTTCCACCCGCCCTCGGCGCGGGCGCGACGGATCGCGCGGCTGGACTATGCGGTCTACGCCAGCGCGGCGGCGGACCCGGACCCCTATTTCGGGCCGCCCTGGATCGAGCAGGGGCCGCCGGGCTCGACCTTGCGGGAATGGCTGGAGGAGGCGCCGGTTCCCTGCGGCTGGGCCGCCGCGCGGGCCGAGGACGAGGGCGCGGCGCTGCCGCTGGTGCGGGCGGGGATCGGCAAGACCTGGCTGCCGGTCGCCATGGTTCGGGGCGAGGCGGGGCTCGTGCGGCGGGACCCGATGCTGGCGCGGCGGCGGGATCTCTGGCTTTCCGTCGCCGGCTGGGCGCGGGACCTCGACCGGGTGCGGCGGGCGGCGGACTGGGTGGAGCTGGTCGCGAAGGCGGCGGCGGAGGGGGCGAAGGCGCCGCGGCGGCTGCCCTGAACGGAGAGGGGCGCGCCCGACACTGGGTGGGCGCGTGATCCGCCTGTGGCGGGCGCTTCATCTCCCAAGCCCCGAGCGGCGGCTGAACGGCTTCCGACATCGCCAATGCACCCTCCCTGGGGGAGGGTCGGGCGCGGCCCGGGCTGGTCGCCCGGGCGAGTGGGATGGGCGGGGCGCTCTCCGGGTTCGGGCGGCGCGGTTCTCTCAGACGACCGGCACGAGGTGGTTGTCGAAGGCGAGGGCGGCGGCGGCGAGGCTGCGGCTTTCGCCGAGGATGCGGCCGTCGCCGGTGGTGAAGAGAAGGCCGGCGCCGGCCGGGGCGGCGCCGCAGATGTCGGCGGCCTCGACGGCGTGGAGGAAGCCGCCGGTTTCCGCGTCGAAGACGAGGGCGAGGCCGCCGCGCGGGCCGGTGATGGCGATGCGCGCGCCGTCCCCCGAGAAGGCGACGGAGCCGGCGTAGCCGCGCATCCGCCAGGCGTAGGGCTCGGGCGCTTCGAGGAGGCGCGGGGCCTCGCCGCGGCGGACGAGGCCGAGGAGCGCGGGGGCCTCCGTTTCGTCCCCCTCCCACTGCATGGCGAAGGCGACGAGCCCGTCCTCGCGGAGGGCGAGGTGGCGGATCGAGGCGAGGTGGAGGTCGGGCTCCAGCTCCACGAGGTCGAGGAGCGCGCCGTCCTGCCCGAGGAAGGCGAGGTTGGGGCGCATGGTGGGGAGGTTCAGCTTGGCGCGGCCGCTGGCCGGGTGCGTCTCGATCCCGCCATTGGCGACGACGAGGGCGCCGTCCGGCATCAGCTTCACGTCATGCGGGCCGACGCCGTGGGTGGGGAATTCGCCGATGCGCTCGTAGCCGCGCGCGGCGTCGCGGACGCCGATCACGCCGCGGGCGGCCTCATAGTCGTTCTCGGCGGCCCAGAGGAGGGCGCCGTCCGCGGAAAAGGCGCCGTGCCCGTAGAAATGGCGGCCTTCGGGGCTTTCGAGGCGGGCGGCCTCGCGCCCGGTGGCGCAGTCGATGACGAGGGCGAAGGTGCCGGGGCGGCGGGCGAAGGCGACGGCTTCGGGGCGGGAGGGATGCGCGGCGGCGGCGTGGCCGCGTTCGGGGAGCGGCAGGTCGAACGCCACCCCACCGGCGGCGTCGAGGCCGACGAGGCGATAGGCGCCGTCGGCCCGCTTCGCCGCGGCGAGGAAGGCGGGCGCGCCGGCGGAGGCCCAGCCGGCGCCGGGGGCGAGGGCAGCCCCGGCCAGCCCCGCGAGGATCGCGCGTCTCGTCGCCATCTCAGTCTCCATCCGCCGCGTTGAAGCCGGCCGCGACGCCGAGCGCCGGGCCGAGCGCGCCGATCGCGACGCGGCGCGCGGCGCGGATCGCCTGTTGCAGGGATTCGAGCCGGAGCCGGCCCATGGGCGTCTCGACGGCCGCGAAGTCCGGGTCGTCGAGCCGGGCGGCCTGCGCCTCGGCGCGGGCGAAGGCGGCGTCGATCTCGCCCCGCGCTTCGGGCGGGAGGGCGGCGGCGAGGCGGTTCGCGAGGTCATGGAGCGCGGCGAGGGAGAGCTGGACGTTGCGGAGCGGGCGGCCGGAGCGGCGCGCCTCGGCGCGCTGCGGGCGGGGGCGGTCGAAGGCGCCCATCGGCTGGCCGAGCCGCGCGTCGGCGGTGAATTCGAGGCCGGCGGACAGCTGGGTGAGGAGGGCGCGGAGCGCCTCCTCCCGGCTCCGGTAGGCGTCGTTCGCGCCGGCGGCGCGGAGGAGCGGGGCCTCGGTCTCGCGCCAGTCCGCGTCGAGCGCGGCGGCGATGCGGGCCGCATCCTTCGCCACGGCGCGGACGAGGGCGCAGCGGCGCGCTTCCGGCTCCGCATGGGTGAAGTCGGCGTCGTAGAGGAGCGCGTCGAGCGCGAAGAAGCCGCGCGCGGCGATCGAGACCTTCTCGAACTCCGCCGGGTCGTCCAGCGGGAAATCGCCGGAGATCAGCCGGCGGAGGGCCTTCGGCGTCGCGCCCTTGCCGTCCGGCCAGAAGGCGAGGACGAAGCCGCGGGACTCCCGCTCGGTCGGGCCGAAGCGGAGATGCGAGACGCCCATCCAGGCGTCGAAGGCGGCCTGGTAGGCGTCGCGGAGCGCCGGGTTCTCGGCGGCGCAGTCCGCCGCGGCGGCTTCGTCGAGCGCCGCCGCCGCCGCATCGAGCCGGGCGAAGCCGGGAAGGATGTGGCCTTCCGCCACACCGTCCACGATCGGCTCCGCCGCCGCGGGGCCGGCGAGGAGAAGGGCGAGGGCGGCGAGGAGATGGCGGCGCATCAGAGGCTTCCGAGGAAGGTGAGGAGGTCGGCGCGGTCGGTTTTCGGCATCGAGATCACCCGGTCGCGGGCGGCGTCCGCCTCCCCGCCATGCCAGAGGATCGCCTCGAGCAGGCTGCGGGCGCGGCCGTCATGGAGAAAATAGGTATGGCCGGAGACCCGCTCGGTGAGCCCGATCCCCCAGAGCGGCGCGGTGCGCCATTCGGAGCCCGTCGCGCCGCCCTCGTCGAAGCCGTCGGCGAGGCCCTCGCCCATGTCGTGGAGGAGCATGTCGGTCCAGGGCCAGATGAGCTGGAAGCTCCGCTCCGGCTCGTCCGGCAGGCGGTGGGTGACGAAGGCGGGGGCGTGGCAGGCGGCGCAGCCGGCCTCGAAGAACACGCGCTTGCCGCGGAGGACGGCGGGCTTGCCTTCGCCGCGCCGGGCGGGGACGCCGAGATTGCGGGAATAGAAGACGACGAGGGCGAAGGCCTCCTCGTCGATCTCGGTCTCGCCGGGCGCGGCGCCGTGCGGGCCGGCGCGGCAGGCCGCCTCGGCTTCGGTGCAATCGCCCCAGGACGCCGGGCGGGCGGGCGAGGAGATGCCCATGTCGCCGGAAAAGGCCGCGGCGGCCTGCCCGGCTACGGTCGGCTGCGCCGCCTTCCAGCCGAAACGGCCGAGCAGCGCGGCGCCGTTCGGCCCGGTGAGGAGCGCGGGGCGGCCGGAGATTCCGTCGCCGTCCGCATCCTCCGGGTCGGCGCGGGCGAGGATGTCGGCGGCGGGGATCGCCTCCAGGAGCCCCATGCCGAGCATGGCGGGCGCGATACGGGGCGAGAGCGCGGCGCCCTCGCCGAGCGGGCCGTAGGCGGGATCGGCGGCGCGCCAGGTCGGGCGGCGGAGCCGGGCGCTCTCGCCGTCGGAGAGGGCGACCTCGAATTCCTCCCAGCTCACGTCGATGCGGGCCTCGGCGGGCACGCCGGGGGTGGAGCGATCCTGGATCTGGCCGCCATAGACCGGGTGCGGCGCCTGCCGCCCATCCGCGCCGCGCACCGCGACCTTGAGGAGCGTGGTCCCGGCGTTCGGGTCGTCCGGGCCGCCGGGCGGGCGGCCGCGGCCGTCCTTCACGTGGCAGTTCTGGCAGGCCCGCGCGTTGAAGAGCGGGCCGAGCCCGTCCGACGCCTCGGTGGAGGACGGGGCGGAGACCCAGAGCTTCCGGAAGACGCCGTTGCCGACCTTGAAGTCGAGCTCCTGCGCGAAGGAGAGCGAGGCGGCGGGCTGCGAGAAGGCGTCGGCGTTCTTCCGCGCGCGGACCGTGGCGGCGCCTGCGGAGAGCCCCTCGAAGGGCTGCGGCTTCGAAAAGGTTTCGGGCGCGGCGGTGGCGGCGGCGATCCGGGCCGCCTCCGCCGCCGTGCGCGGCGCCGGGTCGAGATGCGGGTCGCCGATCTCTCCGCCGGCCGCGGCCGCGGCGGAGAGGAGGAGAGGGAGAAGGGCGACCCGGAAGCGCATGTCAGAACCCGGACTGGGAGGCGAAGACGAGGCCGGCCGCGCGGCCGGGGCGGCCGCCGCGCGCCGCCCCGGCGCCAGCGGCCATCTCACGCCCTGCGCTCACCGCGGCAAGGCGGTTCGTTGGCGCATGGCCGGTCTTGCGGGGCGAACCCGCCGCGGACCGCGTGACCGGGCCGACCGGCGCGACGAGGCGGAGAACGGCGGAGGAGGCGGTGTGTCTCATCTTTCGCTGTCCCGGATGGTTCTTGCGCCTGAGGCTGGCTCGGGCGCAGGTTCGGGCTGGCTGGATCGGCGGGGACGGAGCGGCGCCGGGCCGCCCCGCCCGTTCGTCACTTGAAGACCGCGTTCGGGTTGTCGAGGCTGTCGGAGCCTTCGAAGGCGATCTCTTCGAGCTTCAGCGCGGCGACGACGCGCTCGATCGAGCGGGTCTGGTCGATCAGGCCGTTGACGGCGTCCATGATGAGCGCCTCGCCGGCGGCGTTCCCCGGAGCGAGCATCATGTCATAGGAGAAGCCCGCCTCGGCGGCGACCTTGAGGCGGAGCAGCATCTGCACCGAATGGTCGAGCTTGGCGCGCATCTCGGCGTCGAGCGCGGGCTCGGTCCCGGCGACGAGATCGGTGGGCGCGGGGCCGCTCAGCAGCGTGCCGTCGATCCGGACATATTCGCCGAAATAGACGTTCCGCACCCCGAGCCCGTCGTAGAAATGGCTGTTGTGGGTGTTGTCGGAGAAGCAGTCATGCTCCTCCTCCGGGTCGTTCAGCATGAGGCCGAGCCGCATCCGCTCGCCGGCCTGCTCGCCATAGGAGAGCGAGCCCATGCCGGTGAGGATGGCGACGACGCCCGCGTCCGGATGCTCGACCACCGCCTTGCGGGCGTCGCCCTGCGGGCCCCATTGCGCCGCCATCCATTCGAGGTCGGAGACCA
>CALFYQ010000195.1 GCA_937952085.1 uncultured Paracoccaceae bacterium
TGACGCCCGAGCAATGCCGGAACGACTGGCGCGCCACCGGCTACGCCGACGGGGCGGAGGGCGCGCCGCCCTCGAAGATCGAGGAATATCGCGTTGCCTGCGCCCGCGGCGGAACCGCGCTCACCCAGCGCGAGATCGACGCCTGGACCGACGGCTGGCGGGAGGCGGACGCCCGCATCCAGCACGTCGTCCTCGTCGAGGAGCGGCCCTATCCGCGCGTCTATCCCGCCTTCGGCCTCGCCGTCGGCAGCCGGGGCGTCTCGGTGGGCGGCGGCCTCGCCTTCGATTACGGGGCCTTCGGCCTCGGCTTCTACTTCTGACCGGAGCGACCATGACGCCGGCCTTCGCCGAACCGGGCGCGCACGCCCTGCCCATCCATCTCGTAACGCCCGAGGGGCTCGACGCCGCGCTCGCCGCGCTGGCGGAGCCGCAGGCCGCCTGGGCCCGGCTCCACGGCTTCGCCGGCAAGCTCGGCGAAAGCCTTGTCTTGCCGGACGGGGCCGGCGGCGCCGCCGGCGCGCTCTTCGGCTGGGGCGAGGCGAAGGGCCGCCGCGCCCGCCGCTTCGCCTTCGCCGATTTCGCCGGCAAGGCCCCCGCCGGCGCCTGGCGCATCGCGGGCGATCTCGACCCCGAAGAGGCCGCCGAGGCCGCGCTCGGCTGGCTCCTCGCCGCCTACCGGTTTGACCGCTACAAGAGCGCCGCCGCGCCGAAGGCGACGCTCGCCGCGCCGGCCAATGTCGACGCGGCGCGGCTCCTCGCCGTCGCCGCAGGCGCCTATCTCGCGCGCGATCTCATCAACACCCCGGCCGGGGACATGGGGCCCGAGGCGATCGAGGCGGCGGCGCGCAGCCTCGCCCACCGCCACGGCGCGGCGGCGGAAAGCGTCGTCGGCGACGCCCTTCTCGAAGCCAATTTCCCGATGATCCACGCCGTCGGCCGCGCCGCCGCCGAGGCGCCGCGGCTGATCGACCTCCACTGGGGCGACGAGACGGCGCCGAAGGTGACGCTGGTCGGCAAGGGCGTCGCCTTCGATACCGGCGGTCTCGACCTCAAGCCCGCCGCCGCGATGCGGATGATGAAGAAGGACATGGGCGGCGCCGCCTGCGCCCTCGCCGTCGCCGAGATGGTGATGGCGCGAAAGCTGCCGGTGCGGCTCCGCGTGCTGATCCCGGCGGTGGAGAACTCGGTCTCCGCGGCCTCGTTCCGGCCCGGCGACGTGCTGAAATCCCGCAAGGGCCTGACGGTCGAGATCGGCAACACCGACGCCGAGGGCCGGCTTATCCTCGCCGACGCGCTCGCCCTCGCCTCGGAAGAGGCGCCGGAGATGATCTTCGACTTCGCCACGCTCACCGGGGCCGCCCGCGTCGCCACCGGGCTCGACCTGCCGCCCTTCTTCACCGACGACGAGCGCCTCGCCGCCGAGATCGCCGAAGCGGCCCGGCGGGAGCGGGACCCGCTCTGGCGCCTGCCGCTCTGGGATCCTTACGACGAAGACCTGAAATCGCCCGTGGCGGATCTCGACAACGCCCCCGCCGGCGGCTTCGGCGGCGCCATCACCGCCGCGCTCTTCCTCCGCCGCTTCGTCGGCGCGGGCATCCCCTGGGCACATTTCGACATCAACGCGTTCAACAATTCCGCCTCGCCCGGCCGCCCGAAGGGCGGCGAGCTGCAGGCGGGGCGCGCCGTCTTCCGGCTGATCGAGGCCCGTCATGGCTGAGACCGAATTCGACCCGCGCGTCACCCCCGCGCGCCCCGATCTCGCGGCGCTCCATCTCCGCGGCAAGGTCGAGGCGGAGACCTTCGCCAGCGCGCAGCCGATGCGCTGCGCCGTCCCGGTCGCGCCGGTCAGCGCCGCGCCGGACGGCGAGTCCGAGCAGGTCTCGCAGCTGCTCTTCGGCGAGGGCTTCACCGCCTACGAGGTGGAGCGCGGCTGGTGCTGGGGCCAGTGCGACGCCGACGGCTATGTCGGCTACGTGCCGCAGGCGGACCTGATCGAGGCGACCGCGTCGAAGCCGACGCACCGCGTCGCCGCGC
Source organism: uncultured Paracoccaceae bacterium (assembly GCA_937952085.1). Taxonomy (GTDB): domain Bacteria; phylum Pseudomonadota; class Alphaproteobacteria; order Rhodobacterales; family Rhodobacteraceae; genus Pikeienuella. Next base: position 2,035 of record CALFYQ010000195.1, read on the forward strand.
TGCAGGCCCTCGTCTACCCCGAGCCGAACGTGAAGGCCCGCGCCCTCGGCGCCCTCCCCTTCGGCGGCCTCGTGACCGTCGCCGGCGAGGCCGATGGCGGCTGGGCGATGCTCGATCCGGGCGGCTTCGCGCCGCTCGTCGCGCTGAAGCCGATGGACGAGCCCGAACGGCTCTGGCTCTCCACCGCCGAGCGGTTTCTCGGCGCGCCCTATCTCTGGGGCGGCCGGTCCCCGGCGGGGTTCGACTGTTCCGGCCTCGTCCAGACCGCGCTCGCCGCGGCCGGGATCGACTGCCCGCGCGACAGCGACATGCAGTTCGCCGCGCTCGGCCGGAAGGTCTCGGTCAAGCAGCTCAAGCGCGGCGATCTCGTGTTCTGGAAGGGCCATGTCGGGATCATGACCTCGCCGGCCACGCTCCTCCACGCCAACGCCCACCACATGGCGGTGGCGACCGAGCCCTACGAGACCGCGCGCGCCCGGATCGAGGCCGCCGGCGGCGGGGAGCCGCTCGGCGCCCGCCGCCTGATCTCCTGACCCCGGCTCAGGCCGCCGCCCGCAGCCCCAGAAGCGCCCGCGCCTCCGCGGGCGTCGCAACCGGCCGGTCGTATTTTTGGCAAAGCTCCACCACCCGCTCGACCAGCGCGGCGTTGGAGGGCGCGAGCCGCTCCCTGTCGAGCCGCACATTGTCCTCGAGCCCGGTCCGCGCATGGCCGCCGCCGGCGACGCACCATTCGTTGAGGATGAGCTGCCCGGCCCCGATCCCCGCCGCGCACCATTCCGATTTCGGCGAAAGCCGCTTCAGCGTCGCGACATAGAAGTCGAAGACGGCCCGGTCCACCGGCATGGCGTTCTTCACGCCCATGACGAACTGGACATAGACCTCCTTCGCCAGCCGCCCGTCCGCCTGCATCTTCGCCGCCTGGAAGATGTGGGAAAGGTCGAAAGCCTCGATCTCCGGCTTCACCCCGTAGGCCAGCATCTCGGAGGCGAGCCAGTCCACGAGGTCCGGCGGGTTCTCGTAGACCCGCGTCGGGAAGTTGTTGGAGCCCACCGTCAGCGAGGCCATGTCCGGCTTCAACGGCAGCATCCCGCCCCGCGCCTGCCCGGCGCCCGAGCGCCCGCCGGTCGAGAACTGGACGATCATGCCGGGGCAATGCGCCTCGATCCCCTCCTTCAGCCGGGCGAACTTCTCCGGGTCCGAGCTTGGCGTCTGGTCGTCGTTCCTGACATGGAGATGGGCGATCGCGGCCCCCGCCTCGAAGGCCTCGTGGGTCGATTCCACCTGCTCGGGCACGGTGATCGGCACCGCCGGGTTGTCCGCCTTGGTCGGCACCGAGCCGGTGATGGCGACGCAGATGATGCAGGGTTTGGTCATCGGCTCTCCTCCATTTCCGCAAGCGTGCGCTTCACCACCTTCAGCGCCGCATTGGCCCGCGGCACGCCGGCATAGACCGCGACGTGGAGCATCACCTCCACGAGGTCCTCCTTCGTCGCGCCTGTGCGGGCGGTGGCGCGGACATGCATCGCGATCTCTTCCTCCAGGCCCTGCGCGGCGAGGAGGGCGAGCGTCACGATGCTTCGCTCCCGCTTGGTGAAGTGCGGGCGGGACCAGACGGCGCCCCAGGCGCCTTCGGTGATGAAGCGCTGGAACGCTTCGTCGAGCTCCGTCTTCGCCGCCTCGGCCCGGTCCACATGGGCGTCGCCCAGAACCGAGCGGCGCACCGCCATGCCGCGCTCGAAGGCTTCAGACATGGCCGATCCGCTTCAGGAAGGCGGACAGGATCTCCGCCACCGCCTGCGGCTGCTCGACGCCGGGCAGGTGGCCCGCCTTGCGGATGATGTGGAACTCGGCGCCCGGGATCAGCTCGGCCGTCTCCCGCACCAAGTCCGGCGGGGTGGAGCCGTCCTCGTCGCCGCAGATCGCCACGGTCGGCAGCCTGAGCCGCGCCGTCGATTCCCGAAGGTCCGTATCGCGGATCGCCTCGCAGGAGCCGAGATAACCGTCCACCGGCGTCCGCAGGAGCATGTTGCGCCAGAGCGCCAGCTCGCCCGTCTTCTCGGCGCGGAAGGCCTTGGAGAACCAGCGCTCCATCACCGCGTCGGCAAGGCTCTCGATGCCGCCCTTCTCGATCCCGGCGATGCGGTCGGCCCAGATGTCCGGCGCGCCGATCTTCGCCGCGGTGTCGCAGAGCATCATGGCGCGGACGAGGTCCGGCCGCTCCGCCGCCAGCCCCTGCGCGATCAGCCCGCCGATCGAAAGACCGACGATCACCGCATCCTTCGCGCCATGCGCCTCCAGCACCGCCGCGGCGTCCGCCACATGGTCGGCCATGCTCCACGTCCCGCGCTTCGCCAGCGCCGAGAGCCCGTGGCCCCGCTTGTCGTAACGCAGGATCCGGAGCCCCGCCGGCAGGAGCGGAACCACCCGGTCCCAGACCCGGAAATCGGTCCCGAGCGAATTGGAGAAGATCACCACGGGGCCATCCTTCGGCCCCTCGGCGCGGACATGGATCACCCCCGCCCCGCCCTCAACGAACTCCATTCTCGGCCCTCCCCGGCGTTTCGCCCGGTATAACACGCGCCCGGCGTGCGGAAAGTCCGTGTCGGCGCGGTCGGGTCCTTCACCCCTTGAGCCCGGATCGGGCAATCGTCCGGCGCGGATCCTCGTCACGGGGCGCCATGCGGCGGCGCGCTCAACGTCGGCGCAGCGCCGCGTCTCTCTGGACTCCGAAAGATCCTTTGAAGTCAGTCGCTTGAGTCCGCTATCGCGTGCGATAAGGGGCGCGCGGCCTCAGATCGGCGAGGGCGCGGCCCGCCCCGGCGCGAGGAGAGGCGCGATCAGCCAGCCGCCGAGAAAGCCGCCGAGATGCGCCTCCCAGGCCACCTCCGCCCCGCCCGGCGCGCCGATCACGAGGAGAAGGTTGAGAAGCGCGAGTGCGAAGATCGTGCCCCAGAACCGTTGCCGCGGCGATCCGGTCAGCCGCATCCAGCGCCATTCCCACCGCTTCAGCGCGCCGATGAAGCCGAAGAGCGCGCCCGAGGCGCCGACGAGATGCGCCGCCGGCCCGCCCGAATAGACCAGCCCCCAGATCAGCGCCCCGGTCGCCGAGCTGAAGAAGAAGAGCGCCAGGAACCGCCCCGTCCCGAGCAGGTTCGCCAGAAGCCCGCCGACCCCGAGGAAGATCGCGCCGTTCATCAGAAGGTGCAGCGCGCCGCCATGCAGGAACCCGTAGGTGAAGAAGCTGGTCCAGAACTCGAAGGGAACCGGCCGCCCGGCCGTCAGTTCGTCCAGCCAGAAATCGAAGAAGGCGAACCGCTCCACCATCATGATGCGGAAATGGAGCCCGAACGAGCCGAGCTGGGAGACAAGCTCCAGCACCGCGAAGATGATCGCCATGGCCCAGACGACCGGCGGCGGCGGCGGCAGGCCGGGCCCGGAGGCGCGGCGCATCGTGGGAATCGGTCTCTGATCGTTCATTCCATCCGTCCGGCCCGCTCCCTTGACCCCGCACGGGGCCGCCGCCATAACCCCGCCGGCTCGCATTCAGGGAGGCTCACATGGCCGATGCCGGCGCACACAAGACGCGCGTCTTCTCCGGCGTGCAGCCTTCCGGCAACCTTCACCTCGGCAACTATCTCGGCGCGGTCAAGCGCTTTGTCGAGATGCAGGAGGAGGATTACGAGACGATTTACTGCATGGTCGATCTCCATGCGATCACCGTCTGGCAGGATCCGAAGGCGCTGAAGGCGGCGATCCGGGAGCTGGCGGCGGCCTTCATGGCCTGCGGCCTCGACCCGAAGAAGTCGATCCTCTTCAACCAGTCCCAGGTCCCCGCCCACGCCCAGCTCGCCTGGATCTTCAACTGCGTCGCCCGGATCGGCTGGATGAACCGGATGACCCAGTTCAAGGACAAGACCGCCGGCAAGAACGCCGAGAACGCCTCGCTCGGGCTCTACGCCTATCCGTCGCTCATGGCCGCCGACATCCTCGTCTATCACGCGACCCATGTGCCGGTAGGCGAGGACCAGAAGCAGCATCTCGAGCTGACGCGCGACATCGCCATCAAGTTCAACAACGATTTCGACGTTCCGGGCTTTTTCCCTGAGGTCGAGCCGGTGATCGAGGGCGCCGCGACGCGGGTGATGAGCCTGAAGGACGGAACCAAGAAGATGTCGAAGTCGGACCCGTCCGACCTCTCCCGCATCAACCTCACCGACGACGCCGACGCGATCTCGAAGAAGATCAAGAAGGCTAAGACGGACCCCGAGCCGCTGCCCGAGTCCGCCGCGGGCTTCGAGGGGCGCCCGGAGGCGCGGAACCTCGTCGGCATCTACTCGGCGCTTTCCGGCGAGACGGTGCCGCAGGTGCTCGCGAACTGGGGCGGCAAGCCCTTCTCCGCCTTCAAGCCGGCCCTCGCCGAGCTCGCGGTGGAGATGGTCGCGCCCATCGCCGGGCGGATGCGGGGCCTTCTCGCCGACCCCGCCGAGATCGACCGCATCCTCGGCGACGGCGCCGACCGCGCCAACGCCATCGCCCAGCCGATCCTCGACAAGACCTACGACATCGTCGGCCTGCTCCGGAGCCGCGGGCGCTGAACCGCCTCCCGCCCGCGCCCCGGCGCGCGGGCGGGGCCGAATTGACGCTGCGTCGCGCCGCCCCTGGCAGGCGGGAACGGGGCCCTCCATGACCGAGCCTTCCGCCATCACGCTTCGCGGCGTCGCCGCCGGCGCCCGGGCCATGGCGCCGGTCGCCCTGCTGATGCTGCCCTACGGTCTCGCCTACGGCGCGGCCGCGACGGAGCGAGGCCTCTCCGCGCTCGAAGCGACGCTGATGAGCGCGCTGGTCCTTTCCGGCGCCGCGCAATACGCCGCGCTCGGCTTCGACTTCGCCGCGGGGGCGAGTGTCGCGCTCGCCGCCACCGCCTTTGCGGTCGGAGCGCGGCACCTGATCTACGGCGCGGCGCTGGCCCCGCGACTCGGCGCGCGGCCGGGCGCGGCGCGGTTGTCGATCCTGGCGCTGATGACCGATCCCAACTTCGCCGACGCCGACGCCGCCTTCCGCCGCGGCGAGGGCGAACTCGGCCGCCTCCTTGGCGGCGGGTTGACGCTCTGGGCCTTCTGGGTCGCCGGCACCGGCGCCGGCGCCGCCTTCGGCGCGGCCTCCGCCGGCCTCGACCGGATCGGCGCGGATGCGGCGATGCCGGCCTTCTTCGCCGCCGCCCTCGCCGGCGATCTGGAGCGGAGCCGCGCCTTTGCGCCGGTGCTGGCCGGCGGGCTCGCCGCCTTCCTGCTCTCGCTCGTCGCGCCGCCGGGCCCGGCGATCCTCGGCGGCGCGATCGCGGGCGGGCTCGTGGGGGCGCTCCGTGCTTGAACTCGACCCCGTGGTGCTCGGCGCCATTCTCGCCACCGCCGCCGGCACCGCGGCGACCCGGCTCCTCGGCCCGGCCCTCGCCGCGCGGTTCGCCCGCTCGCCAGCCGCGCGCCGCTTCTTCGAGGCGGCGGGCTCGGCGGCGCTCTCGGCGCTCGTCGCCGCCGCCATCGTCTCCGGCGGGCCCAAGATCGCCCTCGCCTGCGCCGCGGCCGGGCTCGGCATGGCGATCACCGGGCGCACCGTGCTCGGCATGGTCGCCGGCATGGCCGCCGCCGCGCTCTGGACCGCGTTGGCCTGAGGCTTCGGTCGGCTTCCTGCCGCCACGCTTGAACCGCGCGAGGAGGGCCGCGTCCGCCCCTGGGTGGGCGCCTGACCCGGCTGGCATGGACGCTTTATGGCCTCGTCCCGACCTCGGACTGAGCCTCTTGTGACAGCCGGGGGGC
>CALFYQ010000196.1 GCA_937952085.1 uncultured Paracoccaceae bacterium
ACCGCGCTCGGCGCGCCGCCGCCTTAGGGCGTCTGGCAGAGCCAGAGCGCGGCGCCGTACTTCTTCGCGAGATCGCAGGCGACCGGGATCGCGCGCTTGGCGTGATCCGAGCCGTCATAGGCGGAGATAATCGTGCGGAACATGTCGTTCCTCCCTTCAGCCCGCGCCCCCCGACGCGGCGCTGCGAGCGTAGTCCCGCCCGCCCCCGTGCGAAAGCCGCGCCTTAGCCGCGGGCCAGCGGCAACATGTCCGAGGCGTTCCAGGCGACCGGGATCGCCGAGCCCTCCTCCATCGCGCCGACCGTCGCCGCGGCGTCTCCGGCGACGAAGGCGAGAATCGCGCGGCCGGAGGGAAGGTGAAGCTCCACCACCGAATTCTCGCCCTGGAAGGCGACGTCGCCGAGCCGCGCCTGCAAGGTCACGTCGCCCTTCGCCTCAGGGCCGATCCGCACCTTCTCCGGCCGGAGCGAGAGGGTGATGTCGCCCTCCGGCACCCGGTCGAAGGCGAGCGCGGCGGTCTCCGCCGTCTCCACCGTGGCGCCGGCGCCGGCGCGTCGCACCGATTTCGGTTCGAAGAAATTGGTGCGGCCGATGAAGTCGGCGACGAAGGCGTCGGCCGGGCGCTGGTAAAGCGTCTCGGGGCTCGCCACCTGGCGGATGCGGCCCTTGTGGAGAACGGCGATCCGGTCCGCCACGGCCATCGCCTCGTCCTGGTCATGCGTGACCATGATGAAGGTGACGCCAATCTGCTGCTGGAGCTTCACCAGTTCGAGCCGCATCGCGTCGCGGAGCTTGGCGTCGAGCGCCGAGAGCGGCTCATCAAGCAGCAGAACCCGCGGCTTCTTCACCAGCGCGCGGGCGAGGGCGACGCGCTGGCGCTGGCCGCCGGACAACTGGTCTGGCTTCCGGTCCGCGAACTGGGAAAGCTGGACAAGCGCCAGCGCCTCATCGACCCGCGTCTTGATCTCGGCGGCCGGCACCCGGTCCACCTCGAGCCCGTAGGCGACGTTCTTGCGCACCGTCATGTGCGGGAAGACGGCGTAGGACTGGAACACCATGTTCACCGGCCGCTTGTTCGGCGGAACCCAGGTCATGTCCTCCCCGCCGATCCGCACCTCGCCCTCAGAGGGCGTCTCGAAGCCCGAGACCATGCGCAGAAGCGTGGTCTTGCCGCAGCCCGAGGGGCCCAGCATGGCGAAGAACTCGCCCTCGGCGATGTCGAGGCTGATGTCGTCCACGGCGAGGAAGCTGCCCCAGCGCTTGGTGACGTTGCGGATTTCCACGATCGGCTTCGCGTCGCGCAGGCGGAGCGCCCGCTTCTTGAGAGTGGGCTCGCTCATTGCGCCATCTCCGTCGGTTTCTGCAGGCGGATCGCGATGAAGGTCATCACCAGCGTCATCAGGATCAGCACCGTCGAGGCCGCGTTGATCTCCGGCGTCACCGAGAAGCGCAGCATCGAATAGACCTTCACCGGGAAGGTCACCGTGTTCGGCCCCGAGGTGAAGAAGGTGATGACGAAATCGTCGAGGCTGAGGGTGAAGGCGAGAAGGGCGCCGGCGATCAGGCCCGGCACCATGTGCGGGATCAAAATGTCCCAGAAGACCCGCCATTCCGTCGCGCCAAGATCGCGCGCCGCCTCCGCCATCTCCGGCGGGAAGGACTGAAGCCGGGTGCGGATCACCATCGCCGCGAAGGGGAAGGAGAAGGTGATGTGCGCGACGATGATGTTGCCGAGATTGAGCGGCCAGGGCGCCTCCGGCGGAATCGACAGCCCGGTCGAGGCGAAGAACACCGCAAGCGAGACGCCCATGCAGATCTCGGGGATCACGATCGGCAGCGCGACCAGCCCCTCGTAGACCGGCTTCGCCGGGAATCGCCAGCGCCAGAGCAGCACCGCCGTCATCGCCCCGAGCACGGTGGCGAAGATAGTGGAGATCACCGCAATGGTGATCGAGTTCGCGAATGCCTCGATCAGCGAGGCGTTGTTCCAGGCCTTGACGTAATAGTCGGTGGTGAAGCCGCGCCAGACGATGTTGCCGCCGCGCCGGCTGTCGTTGAACGAGAAGACGATGAGAACGATGATCGGCGCGTAAAGGAAGATCGTCGCGAGCAGGAACATCGTCCGCATCGACGTCTTGCGCGCATACTGGAACGGCCCGGCGCTCATGGCCTCTCCTTCCGGACGGCGGGCGAAGCCAGGAGCGAAGCGGGCGCGGTCATGAACGCCTCCGCTTCGCCGCCTGCATGTCGATGATCGCCTTCACAGCGAGGACGATGAACGTGACGTAGAGCAGGAAGAGCGAGAGGGCCGAGCCGAAGGGCCAGTCGTTCGCCTTCTTGAACTGCCGCTCGATCACGTTGGCGATCATGTCCACCTGGCCGCGTCCTAGGAGATCCGGCGTCAGGAACGAGCCGAGCGCGGGGATGAAGGTGATGATCGCGGCGGTGACGAGGCCGGCCGAGGTGAGCGGCACGAGGACGAGGAAGAAGGTGCGGAACTGCCCCGCGCCGAGATCCATCGAGGCTTCGAGATAGGAGCGGTCGAGCCGCTCCATCGAGGAATAGAGCGGCAGAATAGCGAAGGGGAGCTGGACATAGACGAGGCCGATCACCACGCCTAGTTGGGTGCCGAGGAAGGTGACGGGCTGGAACCGCTCGCCGAAGAGCCCGTCGAGCCCGACCAGCGAGGCGAGCCCGTCGCCGGCCGCCCAGACCCAGCCGATCACGTCGTTGAGCCGCCCCTGCGCGCCGAGGATGTTCAGCATCGCATAGGTGCGGATCAGGAGGTTCGTCCAGAACGGCAGCATAATGACGAGGAGAAGCCAGGGCTTCCACTTCGCCTCGGCCGTGGCGATGCTCAGCGCCACCGGATAGCCCACGATCAGGCAGACGACGGTGGCGATGCCCGAGAGCCAGAGCGTCCGCCAGAAGAGCGTGGCGATCTCCGGCTCGAAGATCCGGGCGTAGTTGCTCCAGGTCCAGGTCGTCTTGATCTCGGTGAGGGAGACGTTCTCGCCGAAGGAATAGACCCAGATGATCCCGAGCGGGACGAGGAAGAACACCATGAGCCAGAGCGTCGTCGGCCCGGCGAAGGCCGCAAAGGCGGCGGTGGCGCGGCGCCAGCTTTCCATCAGCTGGCGCCCCGCACGCTAACCCAAGCAGCCGACCGGACCGGCGGCTCGCCCATGCGCCCGTCCCTCTCGGACGCGGCTCAGCCGGCCGCCTTCACGCGGGTCCAGGCCTCGTCGATCGCCTGAACGATGTCCTGGCCGGGGAACTTGAACGTCTCGGACTTGCCGACGGCCTCCTCGGGCGGGAAGATCGCCGGGTTGCCGGTATAGTCCGGGTCGGCGATCGCCTTCGCCGCGGCGTTCGGCGAAGCGTAGTAGATGAACTCGGCGATCGACTTGCCGACCTCGGGCTCGAGGATGAAGTTGATCAGCTCGTGCGCGCCTTCCGGGTTCGGGCCGCCCTTCGGGATCGCCAGCGCGTCCTCCCAGAGGAGGCCGCCCTCCTTCGGCAGGACGTAGCCGATGTCCTCGTCCTCCTCCATCACCTGGAGGATGTCGCCGTTCCATTCCATCACGACGTCGACCTCGCCGGAGAGCAGCAGGTCCTGCCCGTTGTCCGGCGCGAAGGCGACGATGTTCTTCTTCTGGGCGATCACCATCTCCTCGGCCGCCTTGATGTTCTCGGGCGTCCAGTCGTTGAGGGATTTGCCCATCAGCTTCAGCGCCATGCCGAAGACGTTCTGGCCATCCGAGAGCATCGCGATGCGGCCGGCGTACTCGTCGGAGGTGTAGAGCGCCGCCCAGCTGTCCGGGACCGAGGAGACCTTCGACTTCCGGTAGCCGATGCCGATCGTGCCCCACATGTAGGGGATCGAGAACTTCCGGCCCGGATCGAAGGCCGGGTTGAGGAAGTTCTTGTCGATGTTCTTCATGTTCGGGATCTTGGCGTGATCGATCGGCGACAGCATGTCGGCGATGATCATCCGCTCGACATAGTCGTTCGTCGGAACGATCAGGTCGTAGCCCGGGTTGCCGTTCTTCAGCTTGGCGAAAAGCTCGTCATTGTCGGCGTAAAGGTCGTACTGCACCTCGATGCCGGTCGCGGCGGTGAAATCCGCCAGCGTCGTCTCGCCGATATAGGTGTCCCAGTTGTAGAAATTCACCTTGCCGCCGGCCGCCTGGCCGCGCTTCGGCATGGTGAAGGTGAGGCCCACGGCGCCCATGCCCATGAGGGCGGCGCGGCGGCTGATCGGTTTCCGAATCATCACTCTCTCCCTGCGTCGCGTGGATCGCGAACGACTTGATGCACAGATCAGCGCATCGGTTTGCGGGGTTCAAGGGCTTTTTCGGCGCCGCGGCGCCGCTTCACGGCAGAGGGACGAACTCCTCGTCGTCTCCCGCGGGAAGCGGAAAGCGGCCGCTCTCGTGTCGCGAATAGATCCAGTCGCGCTTCGCTTCCTCGATCCGCTCGCGCGAGGAGGCGACGAAGTTCCACCAGATGTAGCGCGGGCCCGGCATCGTCTCGCCGCCGAGGAGGATCAGCCGCGCCCCGGCGGGCCCGGCGCGGAGCGAGAGCCGGTCGCCGGGGCGGAACACCATCATCCGCCCCGCCGCGAAAACATGCCCCGCCGCCTCCACCTCGCCGGAGAGGACATAGGCGCCGCGATCCTCCTGATCGTCGGGGAGCGGAACGGCCGCGAAGGGCGCGAGCGCCACGTCGGCATAGAACATCTCGCCGAAGGTGGTGATCGGCGCCCGCGCGCCCCAGGCGGAGCCGAGGACGAGCCGGACCGAGGAGCCGCCATCCTCAAGGAAGGGGAGCGCCGCGCGGCCGACATGCTCGAAGGCGGGCGCGGCCTCCTCAGCCGCCTCGGGCAGCGCGACCCAGGTCTGGACGCCGAAGAGCGTGGCGCGGCCCGACCGCGCCTCGGCGTCGGTGCGCTCGGAATGGGTGACGCCGCGGCCGGCGATCATCCAATTCACCTCGCCGGGGCGGATCGTCTGGTTCGCGCCGGTCGAGTCGCGGTGCCGAAAGGCGCCCTCGATCAGGTAGGTGACGGTGGCGAGGCCAATATGGGGGTGCGGCTGCACGTCGAGCCCCTGCCCCGTCAGGAACTCCACCGGCCCGATCTCGTCGAAGAAGATGAAGGGGCCGACCATCTGCCGCGCCGCCGCGGGGAGCGCGCGGCGCACCTCGAATTCGCCGATGTCGCGGGCGCGGGGAACGATGACGGTTTCGATCGCGTCCGGGCCGGCCTCGTCCGGATACAGCGCGGTCAGCGGGTTCCAGCTCATCGAAGGCCTCCTGGCGAGAGGCTAGCGCCCGGCGGAACCGGCGTCGACGGAAATGGCGCGCCGCGGGCGGCCGCCCTAACGTGGCGCGAGGGAGGACGACAACAATGACGACGGCGATCGACTTCTACACGCTGCACCCGATCTCGGCGGAGATCGTGCTGAAGCGGCTCGAAGCCGCGCGGGGCTCGCTCGACGGCGTCGCGCCGGAGGAGCTTTGGGCGCACGACCAGGACCATTACGGCGGGCTCGACGCCAACGCCGCGCTGGCGGAGCGGGCGGGGCTGAAGCCGGGGATGAAGGTTGCGGATTTCTGCGCCGGGCTCGGCGGGCCGGCGCGCTGGCAGGCGGCGCGGCACGGGGTCGAGGTGACGGGCGTCGAGCTGACGCCCGCCCGCGTCGCCGGCGCCGGGCGGCTCACGGCGCTGGTCGGGCTCGAAGGCCGGGTGCGGGTGATCGAGGGCGACGTGACGGCGACGCCGCTCGAGGCCGGCGCCTTCGACGCGGTGCTGAGCCAGGAGGCGTTCCTCCACGTGCCGGACAAGGGCGCCGTCGCCGCCGAGGCGTTCCGCATCCTGAAGCCCGGCGGCCGCCTCGCCTTCACCGACTGGATCGCGCACCAGCCGCTCTCGGCGACGGACGCGGACCTGATGCGCCGGGGCATGGCGGTGGCGGGGCTCCTCTCGCTGGAGGGCTGGCGGGCCGTGCTGGAGGCGGCGGGGTTCGAGGCGGTCTCGGCCGAGGACCTGACGGCGGAATGGGGCCCGATCCTTCGCGCCCGGCTCGCCATGTTCCAGGCGATGCGGGAAGAGGCCGCGGCGCGCGGCACGCCGGCGGGGCACGACGCCTTCTACGAGAGCTATGTCCGGTTCGTCGCGCTGATCGACGCGGGGCGGCTCGGCGGCGGGCGCTTCGCGGCGCGGAAGCCGGGGTAGGCGCGCGGAGGATTTCACGTTGAAATTGAACCCAGGAGACTGAAAGGATTGCATAAATTCGTTAACGCGCACGCAGGTTCGGCCTGAAGCGCACCCCGTTCATCCCACTCGCCCGGGCGGCCGGCCCGGGCCGCAAGGCTCAACCGATGCGGCGGCCGTCCTCACCGAAGCGATGGATCGCGGCGCGGGCGGCGGAGAGCGAAACCGCGTCTCCGGGGGCGAGCGAGGCCCCGGGCGCGGCGCGGGCGATGACGGTCGGACCCGCCTCCCCGAGGCCGATATGGGCGAACCGGTCGGCGCCGAGATCCTCGACGAGGCGGAGGCGGCCTTCGAGGCGGATTTCCCCCGCCCCGCCGAGCGACAGCGCCTCGGGCCTAAGGCCGATCGCGGCGACGGTCTCGTCGAGGAGGGCGCCAGGCAGGAAGTTCATCTGCGGCGCGCCGATGAACTCGGCGACGAAGCGGGTGGCCGGCCGGTCATAGATCTCCCGCGGGGCGCCGATCTGCTCGATCCGCCCGGCGTTCATCACCACGATCCGGTCGGCGAGGCTCATCGCCTCCACCTGGTCGTGCGTCACATAGAGGAAGGTGGCGCGGAGCCGCTGATGCAGTTCCTTCAGCTCGCCCCGCATGTGGGTGCGAAGCTTGGCGTCGAGATTGGAGAGCGGCTCGTCGAGGAGAAACGCCTTCGGCTCCCGCACCAGCGCCCGGCCCATGGCGACGCGCTGCCGCTGGCCGCCGGAGAGCTGCCGCGGCTTCCGGTCCAGAAGCTCGCCGAGCTGGAGGACCTTCGCCGCCGCGTCGATCCGCGCCGCGATCTCCGGCTTCGGCATGCCGACATTCTTCAGCCCATAGGCCATGTTCTGGCGGACCGACATGTGCGGGTAGAGCGCGTAGTTCTGGAACACCATCGCGATGTCCCGCTCGCCCGGCTCTCGCCGGTTCACCACCGCGCCGTCAATGGCGACCTCGCCGGCGCTGATCTCCTCGAGCCCGGCGACCATGCGAAGGAGCGTGGACTTGCCGCAACCCGAGGGGCCGACGAGGACGACGAACTCGCCGTCCGCGATCTCGACATCGGCGCCCTCGACCGCCGTCACGCCGCCTGGATAGACCTTCTTCACGCCCCGGAGGGAGAGACCCGCCATCTTACTTCTCCTGCTCCACGAGGCCCTTCACGAACAGCTTCTGCATCGAGAGGACGACGAGGACGGGCGGCAGCATGGCCAGCACGGTCGTCCCCATGATGTAGTGCCAGACCGGCAGCGCCTCGCCGGTATTGGTCATCCGCTGGATGCCGACGACGACGGTCGCGAACCGCTCCTCCGTGGTGACGAGGAGCGGCCAGAGGTACTGGTTCCAGCCATAGATGAAGAGGATGATGAAGAGGGCCGCGATGTTGGTGCGGGAAAGCGGGATCAGGATATCCCGGAAGAAGCGCATCGGCCCGGCCCGGTCGATCCGCGCCGCCTCCACCAGCTCGTCCGGGATCGTCAGGAAGAACTGCCGGAACAGGAAGGTGGCGGTGGCCGAGGCGATCAGGGGCAGCGAGAGGCCGAGATAGGAATTGAGCAGGCCGAGCCGCACCGCGACATCATAGGTCGGCAGGATGCGGACCTCGACGGGCAGCATCAGCGTCAGGAAGACGATCCAGAAGAAGCCCATCCGGAACGGGAAGCGGAAATAGACGATGGCGTAGGCGGCGAGGATCGAGACGGCGATCTTCCCGACCGTGATCATCAGCGCCATGACGAGGCTGTTCAGCATCATCCGGCCGACCGGCACGCCGCCCGCCTCCGGCAGGCCGCCGGAGAGAAGCTGCGCGTAGTTCTCCCAGCCCCGGTCGCCGAACCAGAGCGGGATCGGGGCGCGCGAGAGCGCCTCGGCCCCGTGCGTCGAGGCGACGAGGGCCATCCAGACCGGGAAGCAGAGGAAGGCGACGCCGAGGATCAGCGCGGCATGGGTGAGGAAGCTGAGGAAGGGGCGGTTCTCGACCATCAGTAGGTCACCCGTTTCTCGACATAGCGGAACTGGACGACGGTGAGGACGCCGACCAGCAGCATCAGCACCACCGATTGCGCGGCCGAGCCGCCGTAATCCTGCCCGACGAAGCCCGAGGAATAGACCTGGTAGACGAGGATGGAGGTGGACTGCGCCGGGCCGCCGCTCGTCGTCGCGTGGATGAGCGCGAAGGTGTCGAAGAAGGCGTAGACGAGGTTCACGACAAGAAGGAAGAAGGTCGTCGGCGAGAGGAGCGGGAAGACGATGGTCCAGAACCGCCGCACCGGCCCGGCCCGGTCGATCGCCGCCGCCTCGATCAGGCTCTTCGGGATCGACTGGAGCCCGGCGAGGAAGAAGAGGAAGTTGTAGCTGATCTGCTTCCACGAAGCGGCGACCACCACCATCAGGAGCGCCTGGTCGCCGTTGGCGTAGTGGTTCCACTCCACGCCGAGGCCGCGGAGCCAGTAGGCGACGATGCCGAGCGATGGGTTCATCAGGAAGAACCAGAGGACGCCCGCCACCGCGGGGGCGACGGCGTAGGGCCAGATCAGCGCTGTCCGGTAGGCGAGCGCGGAGCGGATCGCCCGGTTCGCGGCCACGGCAAGGGCGAGGGAGAGGCCCATCGAGAGCGCCGTGACGCTCAGGCCGAAGACCAGAGTCACCTTGAAGGAGGCGAGGTAGGACTTGTCGGCGAAGAGGGCGTCGTAGTTGCCGAGGCCGACCCATTCGCGGCTGAAGCCGAAGGCGTCCTCGACGAAGAAGGAGGTTTCGACCGCCTGATATGCAGGCCACAGGAAGAAGACCGCCGTCACCGCGATCTGCGGCAGGACGAGGAGATAGGGCAGCCAGCGATGGCGGAAGGTGACGCGTTTCATCGGAACGGGAGGTGGCGCGGCCGCTTGCGGGACCGCGCCCTTCGGCTCAGGAGCCGTTGGCCTGCTGGAACTTCCGGAGAAGCGCGTTGCTGCGGGAGACGGCCTCGTCCATCGCCTCCTTCGCGTCCTTCTGGCCGGCCCAGACGGCCTCCAGCTCTTCGTTGATCACGTCGCGCACCTGCACGAAGTTGCCGAAGCGGACGCCCTTCGAATTCGGCGTCGGCGTGTTGAGCGAGAGCTGCTTGATCGCGGTGTCGGTGCCCGGGTCGGTCTCGTAGAAGCCCTGCTCCTTGGAGAGTTCATAGGCCGCAGTGGTGATCGGCACATAGCCGGTCTGCTGGTGCCAGAAGGCCTGCTGCTCGGCGCCCGAGACGAACTTGAAGAACTCCGCGACGCCCTTGTACTCGGCCTGCGGGTGGCCCTTCAGGACCCAGAGGGTGGCGCCGCCGATGATCGAGTTCTGCGGCTCAGCCTTCACCTTCGTGTCGACCGGCATCATCGCCTGGCCGAATTCCCAGCCGGTGATGTCCTTCTTGAAGCCGCCGTAATAGGCGGAGGAGTTGATCCAGAGGATCGTCTCGCCGTTCACGAACATGCCGCGGCTGTCGCCGCGCCGGCCGCCATAGCGGAAGAGGCCTTCCTTGCCGGCGTCCGCGATCTCCTGGATGTGGTTCACCACGGCGTCGTTGTTGAATGTGAACTCGGTCTCGACGCCGCCGAAGCCGTTCTCGAGCGTGCCCATCGGGATGTCGTGCCAGGCCGAGAAGTTCTCGATCTGGGTCCAGCTCTGCCAGCCGAAGGAGACCGGGGCGACGACGCCCGCGTCCTTCGCCTTCCGCGCGACGGACCAGACCTCGTCCCAGGTCTTCGGCACGGCGACGCCAAGCTCGTCGAGCCTGGTCTTGTTGTACCACATGACCGGCGTCGAGGCGTTGAACGGCAGCGAGAGCAGCCGGTTCTCGGTGTCGGTGTAGTAGGAGACGACGGCGGGGAGGTAGGCGGACTGGTCGAACGCGACGCCCGCGTCCTGCATCAGCTGGTAGACCGGGTAGACGGCGCCCTTGTCCTCGGCGGCCATCATCGTCGCGGTGCCGACCTCGAAGACCTGGACGATGTGCGGGTGGGACTTCGAGCGGAAGCCGGCGATCGCCGCCGTCATCGTCTCGGTGTAGTCGCCCTTGTAGACGGCGTTGATGTTGTACTCGGACTGGCTCGCGTTGAAGTCGGCCGCGAACTTGTCGACGATCTCGCCGAGCTGGCCGCCCATGGCGTGCCAGAACTGGATCTCGATGGGGTCGGCCTTGGCCGCGCCCGCAAGGGCGAGAGCGGCGGCGGCGCCGAGGATGACTCGTTTCATGGGGGCTCCCTGTCGCAATGGAATGCCGGGCGGCGCCGGAGGGGCCCGACGCCGGGGCCGAGCCCTATGCCGGGCGCGTGGCGGGCTCGTTACGGTTCGGATTCGTTTTCGTGACGATCCGCGCGGCGGCCGATTCAAGGTTGAATCCGGCGCCAAGCGGCTGATTTCAAATGATCATAGGGAATTTGGAATGTGAAACCCGCGTGACGCCCCGGCGAACCGGGGCGCCGTTCGGCACGGATCAGAGCCCGGCCGGGGCCTTCAGCGGCTTCGGCGCTTCGGGGACGGCGAGGGGCGCGCCGGTCATCGCCCGGATCGCCTCGACGTCGAGGCCGGGGACCAGTTCGCGGAGGACGAAGCCTTCCGGCGTCACGTCCACCACGGCGAGGTCGGAATAGACCCGCTTCACCACGCCCATGCCGGTCAGCGGCAGGGCGCAGCGGGAGACAAGCTTCGGCCGCCCCGCCTTGTCGGTATGGGTGGTGAGCGCCCAGACCGCCTTCGCACCGGCGGCGAGGTCCATCGCGCCGCCGACACCCGGCACCCCGCCCTTGCCGGTGGACCAGTTGGCGAGATCGCCGTTCTCCGCCACCTCGAAGGCGCCGAGGATGGCGAGATCGAGGTGCCCGCCGGTGATCATCGCGAAGCTGTCGGCATGGTGGACGATGGCGGCGCCGGGCAGCAGCGTCACCGGGTCCTTCGAGGCGTTGATGAGGTCGAAATCCTCCTCGCCCGGCGCCGGTTTCGGGCCGACGCCGAGAATGCCGTTCTCGGACTGGAGGCTCACGTCCCGCTCCGGCGGCGTGTAGTTGGCGCAGGCGACCGGCATGCCGATGCCGAGATTGACATAGGCGCCCTGCGGAATGTCCTGCGCCGCGCGCCAGGCGATGCCGGCGCGGGAGAGACGGGCGGCGACGGGGGCTTCGGTCATGGATACCTCGCTCCGGCGCGGAACAGCACCTCTTCCTGGGCGGGTTCGGGAATGGCGACGAGCCGGTCGACATAGATGCCGGGGGTGACGATCACCTCGGGGTCGATACCGCCTTTCGGGCGGATCTCGCGGGCCTGCACGATGGTCTTCGCCGCTGCCATGCACATGACGGGGCCGAAATTCCGCGCGCTGAGGCGGTAGGTGAGGTTGCCGACCTCGTCGGCGAGATCGGCCTTCACCAGCGCCACGTCGGCCTTCAGCCACTTTTCGAGGACGCAGGTCTCGCCCTCGACGACGCGCGTCTCCTTGCCTTCGGCGATCTGGGTGCCGGCGCCGGTGCGGGTGTAATAGGCCGGCATCCCGGCCCCCGCGGCGCGCATCCTCTCCGCAAGCGTGCCCTGCGGCACGAGCTCAAGCTCGATCTTGCCGGCGAGGTAAAGCTCGGTGAAACAGCGCGCGTCGGTCGTCCGCGGGTAGGAGCAGATCACCTTCGCCACCCGCCCCTCGCGGATCAGTGCGGCGAGGCCGATCTGCCCGGTGCCGGCGTTGTTGTTGATGACGGTCAGCCCCTTCGCGCCCTGGTCGATCAGCGCGTGGATCAGCTCGATCGGCGCGCCGGAGCCGCCGAAGCCGGAGATCATGACGGTTGCGCCGTCCTTTATGTCGGCGACCGCTTCGGCCGCGCTCATCACGGGTTTCCTCATGGGCGCGCACTCTATCCGTGGTTTCGGGAAGGGGAAGCCTCAGTTTCGCGCGGCGCGGAGGCGCCGGGTTTCCACCTCGTCGAGCGCGCCGCCGGGGGCGGCGACGCCGAAGAGGCGGCGGGCCTCCTCCTCGCAATAGCGGCCGAGGCGGACATCCTCGGCGACGAGGGCGGGCGGCCGCGCGAAGGGGTCGCCGTCGCCGCCGCCGCCCGGGGTGCGGACGCGGACCCGGTCTCCGGGGCCGAGCGGCACGTCCTGCGCCTTGGAGCGGTGCGGCGGGCGCCAGGTCTCGCCGGCGCGGATCACCTCGACCTCGTTCGCCGCGCCGTTCGCGCCGCCGCGGACGCCGGGCGGGCCGAAGCGGCCGTGGTCCATCACGAAGCTGGCGCGGGCGGCGCCGCGGCGCAGTTCGATCTCGTATTCGAGGCCGAAGCCGCCGCGATGCGTTCCGGCCCCGCCCGAGCCTTCGCGGAGCGCGTAGCGGCGGTAGAGGACCGGGAAGGTGCGCTCCATGATCTCGATCGGCGGCGCCTTCGAGATGCCGATGGTGGAGCAGCCGTTGGCCATGCCGTCCCCCGCCGCCGAGCCGCCGTAGCCGCCGCCCGAAAGCTGATACATCACGAAATCCCGCCCGGCGGCGGGGTCGTGCCCGCCGAGACCGAGATTGCCGCTGGTGCCGGCCGGGGCGGCGGTGGCGCGGTGCGGCAGCGCCTCGGCGAGGGCGAGGAAGACGCTTTCGGCGATGCGCTGGCTGGTCTCCGCCGCGCAGCCCGAAACGGGGCGCGGATGTCGCGCGTCGAGGAAGGTGCCGACGGGCCGCGCCACCTTCACCGGCTCGAAGGCGCCGGCGTTGAGCGGCGCCTCGGGAAAGAGGTGCCTCATGGCGAGGTGGACGGCCGACATGGTGGTGGCCCAGACCGAGTTCATCGGCCCGGCGCAGGGCGGGCTCGACCCTTCGAAATCGAAGGCGATCCGGCCTTTCGTCTTCACCCCGCGTATGCGGATGGCGAGGGGCTCGTTCACCACCCCGTCGCTGTCGACCCAGGCGGTGGCGCGGTATTCGCCGTCCGGGATTTCGTCGAGGAGCGTCGACATCTCCGCCGCGGCGCGGGCGCGGAGGGCGCCGATGGCTTCGCGCACCGTCTCGTCGCCGTAGCGGTCGAGGAGCGCGGTGAGGCGGGCCTCGCCGGTGCGGAGCGCGGCCTCCTGCGCCTTCACGTCGCCGATTCGCTGGTCGGCGACGCGGATGTTGGCGCAGATGATGGCGTAGATCTCCCGGTCCAGCACGCCCTTCTTGAAAAGCTTCACCGGCGGGAGGCGGAGGCCCTCCTGCTCGGCCGCGGTGGCGGCGGCGGAGAAGCCGCCGGGGACGGCGCCGCCGATATCCGGCCAGTGGCCGGTGTTGGAGAGCCAGCAGAAGATCTCTCCCTTCCGCCACACCGGCCGGGCGAAGCGGACGTCCATCAGGTGGGTGCCGCCCATGAACGGGTCGTTGACGATGTAGGTGTCGCCGGGCTCCGGGGCGGCGACCTCGCCTTCCCGGATCATGCGGATGAGGGAGCGGGTGGATTCCTGCATCACCCCGACGAAGACCGGGAGGCCGCCGATCCCCTGCGCAATCAGCGCGCCGTCCTCGGCGCTGTAGATGCCGTCCGCCCGGTCCTCCGCCTCGGCGATGATCGGCGAGAAGGCGGCACGGGTGAAGGCGAGGTCCATCTCGTCACAGGCCTGCTGGAGGCCGGCCTGGATGACGGTGAGGGTGACGGGGTCGATCATGGCGCGACCTCGATCAT
>CALFYQ010000197.1 GCA_937952085.1 uncultured Paracoccaceae bacterium
GCCGAACCCGTTCCCGAAGTCGATCTACGACAACGTCGCCTACGGCCCGCGGATCCACGGCCTCGCCACCTCGAAGTCCGACCTCGACGGCATCGTCGAGAGCTGCCTGCGCAAGGCAGCGATCTGGGAAGAGGTGAAGGACCGGCTCGACGCCCCCGGCACCAGCCTTTCCGGCGGCCAGCAGCAGCGGCTCTGCATCGCCCGGGCCATCGCCACCTCGCCGGAGGTTCTGCTGATGGACGAGCCATGCTCCGCGCTCGACCCGATCGCCACGGCGCGGGTCGAGGAACTGATCGACGAGCTTCGCGCCTCCTTCGCCATCGTCATCGTCACCCATTCGATGCAGCAGGCGGCGCGCGTCAGCCAGAAGACCGCCTTCTTCCATCTCGGCGTGATGGTCGAATACGACGAGACGGAGAAAATCTTCCACAACCCGTCCGACAAGCGGACGCAGGACTACATCACCGGCCGGTTCGGCTGAGGGAGGATTCGATGGGCGAACATATCGTCAGCGCCTTCGACGAGGATCTCGTCGAGCTTCGCGCCCGGATCGCCGAGATGGGCGGCCTCGCCGAGACCCAGCTTTCCGAGGCGCTCGACAGCATCGAGAAGCGCGATGTCGATCTCGCGGATTCCGTCATCCGCAAGGACAAGCGGCTCGACATGCTGGAGCACGAGGTCGAGCGCCTCGCGACGCAGATCATCGCGCGGCGCCAGCCGATGGCGACCGATCTTCGCCTCGTCGTCTCGGCGATGAAGCTCTCGACCACGCTGGAGCGGGTCGGCGACCTCGCGAAGAACATCGCCAAGCGCTCGAAGGCGCTCGCCGCAGCGGCGCCGACGCGGCTCGCCGGCTCCGCCGTGCGGATGGGCCGGCAGGCGCAGGCGCTCCTGACCGAGGCGCTCGACGCCTATGTAAAGTCGGATGTTGAGGCGGCGGTGGCGGTCTGGCGCCGCGACGTCGAGATCGACGACGCCTACAACGCCATCTTCCGCGAACTGGTCACCTACATGATGGAGGATCCGCGGACCATCGGCCTCGGCTCGCAGCTTCTCTTCATCGCCAAGAATCTCGAGCGGATCGGCGACCACGCGACCCACATCTCCGAGATGATCCATTACGCGGCCACGGGCGAGACCCTTGGCGACGACCGGCCGAAGGGCGACCCGGCCGATCTCGACTACGCGAGCTGAGCGACGATAACACGAGGCAGGCATGAGCGCGCGCATTACCGTGGTGGAGGATGAGGAGGCGCTGGGCGCCCTCCTCGACTACAATCTCAAGCAGGAAGGCTATCAGGTCCGGCTCTGCGCCGATGGCGACGAGGCGCTGTTGAGCCTCGACGAAGAGGCGCCGGACCTGATGATCCTGGACTGGATGCTTCCCGGCGTCTCGGGCATCGAGATCTGCCGCCGCGCCCGTGGACGCGCCGAGCTTCGGGACGTTCCGATCATCATGCTCACCGCGCGCGGCGAGGAGGAGGACCGCATCCGCGGCCTCGACACCGGCGCGGACGACTATCTCACCAAGCCCTTCTCGATGACCGAGCTTCTGGCCCGCGTCCGCGCGGTGCTGCGACGGTCGCGGCCGACCCTGGCGGGAGATGTCGCCACCTTCGGCGACATCATCCTCGACCGGGAGACGCGCCGCGTCCATCGCGGCCAACGTGAGGTGCATCTCGGGCCGAAGGAGTTCCGGCTGCTGGATTGCCTGATCCGCCGGCCGGGCCGCGTCTTCAGCCGTGAGCAGCTTCTCGACATGGTCTGGGGCCGCGACGTCTATGTCGAGGCGCGCACCGTCGACGTTCATGTCGGCCGGCTCCGAAAGGCGCTGAACCGGCGCGGCGACTCGGACCCGATCCGCACCGTCCGCGCCGCCGGCTACGCGCTCGACGAGACCTATCCGAGCTGACGGAGGGGGCACCCGCTGGCGCCCCCGCCCCCAGCGCCCTATCCTGCCGCGCATGACGGCCCTCGACCCCGCCGAACATGCAATGCTCGTCGCCGCCCTCGCCTGGCAGATCGAGGCGGGCGTCGACGAATGCGTGTCCGAGACGCCGGTGGATCGGTTCACCGTCGCCGAGGCCGCGCGAGCGACGGCGGAAGCCGCACGCGTCGCTTCAAAGGCCTCCGCGCCGCGCGCCGGTCCCACGCGCCCGGAGCCGCCGCGCCTGGACGCCAACCGCCAAGATGCAGTTGCGCCTGCGCCATCCGCAGACGGGGAACAGCGGGAACTCGGCGCCGCGGCTCGGGCGCTGGCGGCGGAAGCGACCGATCTCTCAGCACTTCGCGCCGCCATGGAGGGGTTTCAGGGCTCCGCGCTGAAGGCCGGCGCGCACAGCACCGTCTTCGCCGACGGCGACCCGGCCGCCCGCGTCATGTTCATCGGCGAGGCGCCGGGCCGCGATGAGGACCGCGAGGGAAAGCCCTTCGTGGGCCGCTCCGGCCAGCTTCTCGACCGGATGCTTGCGGCGATCGGGCTCGACCGGCGCGCCGCCGGCCCGGAACGCGGCGCCTACATCACCAACGTCCTGCCCTGGCGCCCCGTCGACAACCGGGATCCGTCGACCGACGAGGCGGAGATGCTCTGGGCCTTTCTCGAACGTCACATCGCGCTTGTCTCGCCTGAGGTGATCGTCTGCCTCGGCAAGATTCCGGCGGCGACCCTGCTCGATCACGCCGTGGCCATCACCCGGATGCGCGGCCGCTGGCTGCGGCCGACGCGCGCCGGCGGCCGGCCCGTCCTGCTGACGCTCCATCCCGCCTATCTGCTCCGCCAGCCCGCCGAGAAGGCGAAAAGCTGGCGGGATCTTCTCTCCCTCCGCGCCGTGCTGGACGGCGCGCCGCCGCCCGAAGGCTGAGCCATGACAGAGCGCGAATTTATCCCGGTGCGGATCGCCATCCTCACCGTCTCCGACACCCGCTCTTTGGCCGACGACCGATCCGGCGACGCGCTGGTCGAGCGACTGACCGCCGCCGGCCATCGCCTCGCCGACCGCGCCATCGTCCGCGACGAGCGCGCCGAGATCGACGCGCGGCTGCGCGGCTGGATCGCCGACCCGGAAGTCGATGCGGTGATCTCGACCGGCGGCACCGGCCTCACCGGGCGGGACGTTACGGTGGAGGCGCACAAGGCGGTCTACGAAAAGGAGATCGAGGGCTTCTCTGTCGCCTTCCACATGGTTTCATGGGGCAAGATCGGCACGTCGACCGTACAGTCCCGCGCCTGCGCCGGCGTCGCAGGCGGCACCTATCTCTTCGCCCTGCCCGGCAGCCCCGGCGCCTGCCGCGACGGCTGGGACGCGATCCTCGCGCCGCAGCTCGACTATCGGCACAAGCCCTGCAATTTCGTCGAGATCATGCCGCGGCTCGAGGAGCACAAGCGGCGCAAGGCCGGCTGATCGCCGGCCCGCGTCGAGGTCCGGTCAGCCCCGCGCTAGCGACAGGATGAGGTTCTGCGTCGCGCCGGCGCCAAGCCCGATGCCGCCCGAGCTCTGCAGCATGGAGAGCGCCGTGACACCCGGCGTCGACTGGCTCGGCCCTTCGTCGATGGAGCGGCGGACGAGGAAGCGGTTGATCATCTCGTCGACCTTCGCGGGATCCTTGAAGACCTCGAGGGATTTCGATCCGAAGAAGCGGTCGTTCTTCTCCTTCATCTCGTCCCGCTGACGGTCGACGTCAAGCTGCGCAAAGCTTGTGCCGAAGTTGAAGGCCGCATCGAAGACCGCGCGCACCGCCGTATCGCCGAGGACGGAAAGCCAGGCCGAGCCCTCCGGATCGCTCGCATTGGCGAAGGTCTTGATCTCTCGCCGGAAGTTCAGCGCAAGCCGAAGCGTCTCGTCCTGCTGGCCGACCGCGACTTCGAACTGGCGCATCCGATAAGCGTCGGTGATGCGATCGTCGAAACCGGGGTCCTGGGTCCGGGCGCCGGCGAGATTGCCGAAGCCGAACGCCTTCACGAACGCCTTGTAGCGCGGGTCGACGAACTTGTTGACGAAGGCGTCGTTGCTCTCGGAGCCTTCCTCCAACATCTTGCGGAGGAAGGCCTTCTTGTCGATTTCCTCGTCGAGGCCAAAGGCGCCGAGCGCCACCTTGAGAAGGCGGCGATCTGAGACCAGTTCCTCGGCCGTTCCGACCGAGGCGATCTTCTCGCGGAAATAGGCGACGTCCTTCGAGAGGTCGACGCGACTGTTGAAGAGCTCGCGCTGCGCGTCTTCGGTCCTCGTCAGCAGTTTCCAGCCGACGAGGCCGTTCGCCGGCAGGACGGGCTCGAAGCTCATGACGGCCGATCCGCGACGGGCTCCGTCGCCATCGCCATCAGCTTGTCCTCGAGCGGCAGAAGCGCCCGGAGACCGCGGAGGGCCGGATAGAAACGGTCGAGCGAGACGTCTTCCGCAGCGCGAGCGAGGCGCCGCTGGCTCTCCCCGTCGGTGAAGACGTAGCCGAGCTGCTCGATCCCGGTGCGGATCTGCTTCTTGGCCTCCGCGTTGTCCACCTCGCCGGCGAGGACGAGCTGGACGATGTAGAGCACCCGGCGTACCGGCGTGTTGGCCTGGTCCGGATGCAGCGCGTCCCGCAGGCGCAGAACGTTCGAATCCGGCGTCAGGATGTTGAGGCGGGCCCGGCGGTCGCCATTCTCGATGACGACGCCGTTGGCGACGAAGCGCTCGCCCGGCGCGAGTTTTAGGATCAGCCCCGGCACGGCTCCGCCTCCCCGCGGGTCCTGAGCCCGCGCATGATGCTCATGTTGATGTCGATGAGAGGCTCGGCTTCGGCCTCGCGGGCGAGCACCTTCCTGGTATGCTGCCGGGTGAATTCGGCGAGCGAAAAGAGGCCGGCGCGCAGCGTCTCGGGCAGACCGTTGCCTTCCGTGGCGACGGCGCCTGCGACGACGGTCCAAAGCTTGAGGTTCTCGTGGAGTGCGGCGGCGAGCCGCGGGAAGGCTTCGGGGCCTTCGGCGGAGGCGGCGTCGCCAAGCGCGTTGGTGGCGCGGGCGAAGGCCTCGTATTCGATCTGTCGCGGCGACTTGATCGTGCTTCTTGCGCCATTGTAGGCGCGGGCGGCGCTGGCGTGAGCGTCCATACTTCGATCCTCGCGGGAGCGCCGGGGTCGCCGGCGACGACAAACTACGCGGCTTCGGCCGCGCTTCGAGGAAGGTCCGGAGCCGACCTTCGGTCGGCTCCGGAAAGTCATCCCTTACCGGAAGAGGGCAAGGATCGACTGCGGCGCCTGGTTGGCGATCGAGAGAGCCTGGGTGCCGAGCTGCTGCTGGACCTGGAGGGCCTGCAGACGCGCGGCGGACTCTTCGAGGTCGGCGTCGACGAGCGAACCGATGCCCGACTTGAAGGAGTCGATGAGCTTGCCCATGAACTCGTTCTGGATCTCCAGCCGGTTCTCGGAGGTGCCGAGCGCCGCCTGAGCCTTCGTCGTGGTCTGGATCAGGTTCTCGATCGCGCCGAGAGCCGCCGTCGCGCCATCTTCGGTGGACACGTCGATCAGGCTGAGCGTCTCGAGGCCGCCCGACGCCGTGCCGGCCGAGGTCAGCGTGCTCGTCGCAGTCACCGCCGCGGCGGTGTTGTTGGTGAGCGTGATCGCCGCGCCGGAGACGGTGGCCGATAGCTTGATGCCGCTCGCCGCCGCCTGCAGGTTGATGCGATCCGTCAGACCCTTGGCGATGTCGGTGAGCGAGTCGCCGTCCTTCGCCACATAGCGGACCGTGCCCGTCACGCCGGTCAGACCGCCGAGCGTGTAGGTGTCGCCGGCCAGAACGCGGTTGGTGCCGCGCGCCGCCGCGTTGTCGCCCACGACGGTCAGGGTCGAGGTGCCGCCGCTCGCCGCCGCAGCGCCGGAGACGGTGAACGCCGTGGCGGCGAGATCGGAGCCGGCGCCGGCGACCGCAGCGCGGGTCGTCAGGTCCTGCTTCACGACCTGGATCGACGCCGTGGAGACGGTCTGGTCAGAGGCGCGATCGAGCGAGGCGAGGACCGTGTTGCTGGACGAGCCCTTGTTCGCGACGATGTTGCCGATGTTGACCGCCGCGCCGGTGGCGACGAGCTGCTTGTTCTCGAGCAGGTTGAGGCCGTTGAACTGCGCGGCGCTCGCGACGCTGCCGATCTGCTTGACGAGAGACGACACCTCGTCCTGGATTTTCGACCGATCGACGTTGTTCTCGCCGGCGGTGACGATCAGCTTCTTCATCTCGAGAAGCAGGTCGCCGATGCTGCTGGCGGCTTCGGAGCCGACCGCGACGGTGGACTGGCCGAGCGAGAGCGACTCGGAGATCGCCTCGAAGCCCTTCACGTCGGACCGCATCACCTGGCTGATGGCGAACACGGCGGCGTTGTCCTTCGCGGAGCCGACCTTGAAGCCGGTCGAGATCTCGCTCTGGACATCGTTGAGGTTCTTGTTGATCGAGTTCAGCGTCTGCAGCGCAATCATCGCGCTGTTGTTGGTGATGATGCTGGACATCCAACACACTCCATGCGTTTGCGGCGTTCACGCCGCGAAAAGTTCGCCGGGCTCCGGCCCGGGGTGAAACGCCCTTGCTGGCGTCCCGCCGGCCCGCGTTTTCACCCGCGTCCGGCCAGGGCCTTCGTGGCCCCGCGACCCCTATCGCCCGCCGGCGCTTAACGAAGGCTTGCCGGTCATCGGCGATGAGCCGCGACTTACGCGCGAATTTTCCGCGTCTCCGCCGGAGATGATCTCCGCCAGCGCCGGGAGGCCGCCCTTCGCGGGCGTCGGCGCGCCGAAAAAGGCGTCGAGCGAAGGATATAGCTTCACCGCGCGGTCGAGGAGCGGGTCCGCCCCCTGCCGCCAGAGGCCGGCCTGAATCATCGGGCGCGCCTCTTCATAGGCGCCGAGTAGCCGCCGCGCTTCGGCGATGATCTCCGATTCTTTCGGGGTCGCCGCGCCCGGCAAGGCGCGGGAGACGGAGCGGCCGACATCGATCGCCGGGAATCGGCCCCGTTCCGCAATCCCGCGATCGAGCACGACATGGCCGTCGAGCACGCCGCGCGTGATGTCCGCGATCGGCTCCTCCATGTCGGACCCGGCGACGAGCACCGAGTATATCGCGGTGATTGCGCCATCGGTGGCTCGCCGGCCGGCCGGCCCCGCCCGCTCGGCCAGCGCCGCGATGAGATTCGAGGTCGAGGGCGGATAGGCGCGGAGGGAAGGCGTCTCCCCCGCCGTCAGCGCGATCTCCCGGTGGGCCTCGGCGAAGCGGGTGAGCGAATCGAGGATCAGGAGCACGTGGCGGCCCTGGTCGCGGAAATGCTCGGCCACCGCGGTCGCGGTCCAGGCGGCGCGGCGGCGGGCGAGCGCCGATTCGTCCGAGGTCGCGACGACGAGCACCGCCCGCGCCATGCCGTCCGGCCCGAGCCCGTCGGCGACGAACTCGCCCAGCTCACGCCCGCGCTCGCCGATCAGGCCGAAGACGACGATATCCGCCTCCACCCCGCGCGCGAGCTGCGCGAGGAGGCGCGACTTGCCGACGCCGGAGCCGGCGAAGATGCCGATTCTCTGCCCGCGCGCGAGGGGAAGGACGGAATCGAGCGCCGCGACGCCGGTCGAAAGCCGTTTTCCGAGGCCGCCGCGGGTGGCCGCAGGCGGCGGCGGGCGGCGAAGCGGAGCCGGCCGCGGGCCGGCCGAGAGCGGCTTGCCGTCGAGCGGCGCGCCCCAGGCGTCCACGATTCGCCCCAGCCAGGACTCCGCCGGGCGAAGGGGCGGATCGGGCGAAAGCCAGACCGGGTCGCCGAGCGCGACGCCGGCCACGCCGCCCACCACCATAGCCCGCGCGCCCTCCGGGCCGAGGGCCACGATCTCGCCCTCCGGCCCGGGCGAATCCGCCTTCGCCGCCAATCGGATACGGTCGCCTAGCCGGGCCGCCCGGCCGAGCCCCGCGACGAGCAACGCGCCGCCATCGGCGGCCGCCACCCTGCCACAGCGCCGACGGGTCGTCTGGGAAGCGAGCTCCACCTCCAGCGCAACCAGGTCGAGCATCCAACCCTCCATAAAATTGGCGAGAAATCGCCGGCCTCAGGTCACCCCCTATTAAGCACTCGATCCTTAAGAGCGGATTGCAGAAGCGGAGGGAGAACCCTCAATGTCGAACGACCTGACCATCCTGACGATGGCAAAGAGCTTGGCCGCGCATTCGGCGCAGCGCCAGACGCTCGTCTCCGAGAACATCGCGAACGCCGACACCCGCAGCTATCGCGCGCGGGATGTGAAGCCCTTCGCCGAGGTCTATGCAGGACCGGGCGCGGAGGGCGGCGAGTTCATCGCCGAGGCGACGCGCGCCGGCCATCCCGGCTTCTCGGCGAATGGCGTGGCCCAGCCCGCGGCGGAAGTCTTCGAGATCGCCGGCCTCGATTCCGATTCGCCGAACGGCAACTCCGTCTCGGTGGAGGACCAGATGGTCCGCGGCGCGGCGGCGCAGATCGACCACCAGATGGCGGTGACGGTGTTCCAGAAGTCGATGGACTTCATCCGCGCCGCGCTCGGCCGGGCCCGTTAAGGAGGACTGGCGATGAGCGACCTTCTCAGGGGCATCGCGGCGGCCTCCGCCGGCATGAGCGCGCAGGCGACCCGGCTTCGCATCGTCTCGGAAAACATCGCCAACGTGGACACGCCCGGCTTTCACCGCCGCAATGTCAGCTTCCGGGCCGAGATTGATCAGGCCGACGAGACCCGCGCGGTCATCGCCGACCGGGTCTCGCTCGACGAGCGGCCGCTGGAGCGGGTCTACGACCCGTCGCATCCGCTTGCGGACGAGGACGGCTATCACGACGGCTCCAACGTGGAGCTGATGGTCGAGATCGCCGACGCCCGCGAGGCGCAACGCTCCTACGAGGCCAACCTGAAGATGTTTGAGCAGTCGCGGCGAATGCTCGCGTCGCTGTTTGACCTGCTGCGGCGCTAAGCGCCGTCCGATTGTCCATCCGCCAGAAAGGGGATTGAACATGGACATGAATTCGACGATCGCCAGCCGGTTCTATCGGGACGTCCAGGGCGCGCTGCGCCCCGGCGAGGGCCAGAGCCAGGGGCCGAAGGGCCCGGGCGAAGCCGCCGCCGACGCCGCCGGCTCCTTCATCACCGCGCTCCGCCAGGCCGAGACGACCTCGGAGGCCGGCATGGTCGGCAAGGCCGATCCGCAGAGCGTCGTCACCGCCATGGCCTCGGCCGAGCTCGCGGTGCAGAGCGCCGTCGCGATTCGCGACCGGGTAGTGGAGAGCTACCAGGAGATCCTGCGGATGCCGGTCTGAGGCCGTCTCCGGGCGGGGCGCTCCGATGAGCGAGGGCGAGATCATCGACGTCACGAGGGCGATGCTGCGCGTCGCCTTCGTCATGTCGCTTCCGACGCTTGGCGTCGCGCTGGTGGTGGGCCTCGCCATCGGGCTCTTGCAGGCGTTGACCTCGGTGCAGGAGATGACCCTCACCTTCGTGCCGAAGCTCGCCGCCGTCGCCGCCGCTTTCTGGATCACCATGGGCTTCATGGGCCAGACGCTGCTCGACCTCTGGCAGGGGACCCTCCTCCCCCTGATCGGAGGCGGCTGAATGCTGTTTCGCGCCGCGCTCCTCGTCTTCGGCCTTCTCGCTTCCGCCGCGCACGCCGCGCCCGGGGCCGAGGCGCTCGCCGAGATGTGCGACCGCGCCGCGGTCGGCGCGGCGGGCGGCCAGTCGGGCGTGCCGGCCGAAGTTCTCCTCGCGCTGACCCGGACCGAGACCGGCCGTCGCCTGAACGGCGCGCTGCGGCCCTGGCCCTGGACCGTCAACATGGAGGGCGAAGGCTTCTGGTTCGAGACCGAGGCGGAGGCGCTCGCCTTTGTCCGCCGGCGTCACGCCGCCGGCGCGCGGTCCTTCGACATCGGCTGCTTCCAGATCAATTTCCGCTGGCATGGCGAGCACTTTTCCGGCTTCGAGGAGATGTTCGACCCCGCCGCCGGCGCCGCCTACGCCGCCCGCTTCCTCGCCGACCTGAAGGGCGAGGGCGGCGGCTGGCCCGAAGCGGTGGGGCGCTATCACTCGCGAACGCCCCAGTTCGCGAACCGCTACATCGCCCGGTGGGAGGACATCCTCGCCGGGCTCGATCTCGTGAAACTCCCGGATCCCCTCTCGCCGCGCCTGAAGGCCGGGCCGAAGGGGTTTTGGCCGCCGCTCTTCGCAGCGTCGGCCGGGGGTGCGGGCGCGCCGCCTCTCGGCGGCGTGCTCGTCGCCGCCCCCGCACATGCGGCGCCCGACCGCGCCCGCGCCAACTGGCGCGGCGGCGTCGCGCTTTCCGCCCTCTCCGCCGGGGGAGCCCCGCTCCTTCGCGCGGGCCGCCCGCTCTTCGACGCGCCCCCCAACCCCAACGCCAAAGCCGAAGTCAGATGAATCTTTCGCGTATCTACCAGCCGACGGTACTCCTCGCGCTCGCGCTCCTGGCGGTCATCACCATGATGATCCTGCCGATGCCGGCCTGGGTGCTGGACCTCGGCCTCACCGTCTCCTTCGGCCTTTCGATCCTCGTCTTCACCAACACGCTCTTCATCGCGCGGCCGCTGGACTTTTCGGCGTTCCCGACGGTGCTCCTCGCCTCGCTGGTCCTGCGGCTCTCGCTCAACGTCTCATCGACCAAGCTGATCATCGGCGAGGGGCATAACGGCACCCACGCCGCCGGCGAGGTCATCGAGGGCTTTGCGAATTTCGTGATGGGCGGCTCGATCTGGCTCGGCCTCGTCGTCTTCCTCGTCCTTCTGATCGTCAACTTCATCGTCATCACCAAGGGCGCGGGGCGTATGGCCGAAGTCGGCGCCCGCTTCGCCCTCGACGGCATGCCGGGCCGCCAGCTTGCGATCGACAGCGACATGGCGGCCGGCGCGATCTCCCATGAGGAGGCGCGCGCCCGCCGGAAGCTGGAGCAGGAGGAGACGACCTTCTTCGGCTCACTCGACGGTGCCTCGAAGTTCGTGAAGGGCGACGCGGTGGCGGGCCTTCTCATCACGGCGCTCAACCTCGTGATCGGCCTCGCCATGGGCGTGGTCGGCCACGGCATGCCCGTGAGCGAGGCCTTCGAGACCTATTCGATCCTCACCGTCGGCGACGGCCTGGTCAGCCAGATCCCCGCCGTCATCATGTCGATCGCCGCCGCGCTCCTTCTCTCGAAGGGCGGCCAGCACGGCTCGGCCGACAAGGCGGTGATCGCGCAGCTTGGCGGCTTCCCGGCGGCGCTCGCCACCGTCGCCGGGCTGATGACGCTCTTGGCC
The DNA here is from genome assembly GCA_937952085.1 of uncultured Paracoccaceae bacterium. GTDB lineage: Bacteria > Pseudomonadota > Alphaproteobacteria > Rhodobacterales > Rhodobacteraceae > Pikeienuella. Next base: position 11,247 of record CALFYQ010000197.1, read on the forward strand.
CTCGTGCCGGGCCTGCCGATGGCTCCGTTTCTCCTCGGCGCGGTGATGCTCGGCGCCGGCGCCTGGTACGGGGCGCGCCGCGACGCGCTCCTCAAGATCGCGCCGCCGCCGCCGCCGAAGCCGAAAGCCGCCGAAAAGAAGGTCGGCGACCTTCTCGATCTCGACGACATCCATGTCGAATTCGCGGCCGACCTCGTCGAGTCCGTGCTCGACGAGGCGACCGGGCTCGGCAACCGCATCGTCAACATGCGGAATCACGTCGTCGCGCTCTACGGCGTGGTGATCCCGGAGATTCGTCTGACCGACGATCCAGGCCTCGCTTCAGGCGCCTACGTGATCCGCATCCAGGGCGTCGAGATGGCGCGGGCCGAGCTGAAGCCCGACCGGGCGCTGATCCTGCTCGGCGAAGACCCCTCCTCCGCGCCGCCGGGCGAGGATGCGCTGGAGCCGGTCTATCGCGCCCCTGCGCGCTGGATCTCGACCGAAGATCAGGAATCCGCCTCCCTCGCCGGCTTCTCCGTGATCACGCCGACCGAGGTGGTGGCGACCCATCTCCTCGAGGTCATCAAGGCGAATTTCGGCCGGCTCTTCACCCGCCGCGCGCTGCGGCGCCTGCTCGAGGAGTTCGTCTCCGTCTCCGACCAGGTTCGCGCCTCCGCGAACCGCCGGTTGCTCGACGAGTTCGTGCCGGACAAGGTGCCGGTCGATCTTCTCCAGGGCGTGCTCCGCCGGCTTCTCGAGGAACAGGTCTCGGTGCGGAACCTCCCGCTCATCTTGGAGGCGATCCAAGAGGCGAAGGGCTTCGGCGCCGCCCCCGACGCGATCGTCGAGCATGTGCGCCGCCGGCTCGGCTTCCAGCTCGTGGCCGGCCTAGCCGAATCGGACGGCGCGCTGCCGATGATCCAGCTCCGGCCGGACTGGGAGGAGATCTTCCGCAAGCACGAAGTGCAGATCGAAGGCGGAGCGCCCGACATCGCCCTGCCGCCTTCCGAGTTCAACCGCCTCGCCACTGCTGTCGCCGAGAAGGTGGCGGAGGCCGGCCGGGTCGGTCGATATCCGGTGATTGCGGTCTCCGGCGCGCGCCGCCGCTTCCTGAAAACAGTGCTGGAGGCGAAGGGCGTTCGGAACGCCGTGCTCTCCTTCGAGGAGATCGGCACCAACGCCCGCCCGGCCCTTGTGGGCATGGCCTAAGATGGAAGGCGCGACGCCGATCGAGGTCGCCTTCGCGGCCCTTGCGCGGCTCTTCTCCTTCCAGGAGGCGGAGGTTCAGACCTTCTTCGCCGTCTTCATCCGGGTCGGCGCGGTCGCGGCCCTGCTGCCCGGCTTCGGGGAGCGGGCGATGCCGGCGCGGGTTCGGCTGGTCGTCGGCTTCGCCTTCACCGCAATCGTGTGGCCTGCCGTCGCGCCCGCCCTGCCCTCCGGGATCGACACCGCGCCGCTCGCCTTCGGACGGCTCGTTCTCGCCGAGGCGACGTGCGGGATCGCGCTCGGCATTGCGATCCGTTTTGTCGTATTCGCCTTGCAGACCGCTGGCGCGATGGCCTCGCAGGCGACCGCCGTCTCGCAGATTCTCGGCGCCGGGGTGACGCCGGATCCGCTGCCGGCGATCGGCAACGCGCTCGTCCTCGCCGGCATCGCCTGCGCCCTCGCGGCCGGGCTCCACGTCAAAGCCGCAGCCGCAATGATCGATTCCTACGACGTGCTGCCCTTCGGGCTCTTTCCGGTGGCGGGCGATCTCGCCGAATGGGGCATTTCCCGCGGGGCTGAGGCGTTCGGGCTCGCCTTCGCGCTCGCCGCGCCCTTCCTCGTCGGCTCGCTGCTCTACAATGTCGCGCTCGGAGCCATCAACCGGGCCATGCCGCAGCTGATGGTCGCCTTCGTCGGCGCCCCCGCGATCACCGCGGGCGCGCTTCTCCTTCTTCTCGTCGCCGCCCCGACGATGCTGCGCTTCTGGAACGCCCGGCTCGACGAGGTCCTGGCCGCGCCCTTCGGGGTGCGCTGATGGCCGAGGGCGACGACGACGGGGGCGAAAAGAGCCACGAACCAACCCAGTCGCGAATCGACGAGGCGCGGAGCCGGGGCGACGCCCCGAAGAGCCAGGACGTCTCCGCCGCGCTCGGCTATTTCGGCCTTCTCGTCGCCTTCGCGGTCGCCGGCGCCGGCGCGATCGACGTCACCGGCTCGACTCTCGCCGCCTATTTCGCGCGGGCTGACACGCTCGCGCCGCTCCATCTTGGCCAGGGCGGCCGCGCCGTGGCGCTCGGCATGATCTCGGAGGCGCTGCTCGGCGTCGCGCCCTTTCTCGCCATCCCTGCGGTCTTCGTCGCCATCGGCCTCGCCGGGCAGCGCGCCGTCGTCTTCGCGCCGACCAAGCTGATGCCCGACCTCAACCGCATCTCGCTGATCGCCGGCGCGAAGCGGAAATTCGGCATTTCCGGCATGGTCGAATTCCTAAAGTCCGCGACCAAGCTCGGCCTGATCGGCGCGGTGCTCTTCTTTTTCCTGATGGGGGAGACGGACCGGATCATCGGGCTCGCCCATGCCGAGTCGCGGACCATTCCGTCGGAGATGACCTCGCTCGGCGCGTCGCTCCTCCTTCAGATCGCCAGCGTGGCCGCGGCGATCGCGCTCGCCGACGGGGTCTGGCAGCGGCAGGACCATCTCCG